>CADBMS010000197.1 GCA_902795935.1 uncultured Methanobrevibacter sp. | reverse complement strand
TGTTAAATCTATTGATGAAATTGGTATTGGTAAAGTTATTATGGGTGATGGTGCTGCATATTATAATGTAATTTTCACAGCAATTTTTTATAAACCCGAGTTACAGGAAGTTGTTGAAGGAGAAGTTATTGAAATTGCTGAATTTGGTGCATTTATAAGAATGGGTCCTGTAGATGGTTTAGTTCATGTTTCTCAGGTTACTGATGATTACATTAATTATGATTCTAAAAGAGGAGCATTATTAGGTAAAGAATCTAATAAAACTTTAGAAGAAGGAGACAAAGTTAGAGCAAGAATCATTGCTTTAAGTTTAAAAGGTAAATCTTCTAAAGAAACTAAAATAGGTCTTACCATGAGACAACCAGGGTTTGGTAAATTTGAATGGATTGAAGAAGAAAGAAGGAAGACGAAGAAATGACTATAAAGGCTTGCACTAAATGTAAATTAATAACAAATGAAGAAAGATGTCCCCTTTGTGATGGTGTTACTTCTACAAATTGGAGTGGTCTTTTAATCATTGTAAATCCTGATAAATCAAATATTGCTACTGAATTAGGAATTAATACTCCTGGAGAATATGCGCTGAGGGTTAGATAGTGTTAATTTTACAAGAAGAGTTGAGAAAAAAATTTAAAAATCCCCTAGGTGAATTATATGATTCACTTGAAGATGTTAAAGACTCTTTGTTAGAATATGAATATATCATATCTGTTGGTGATGTAACAACTAGTAATCTAATTGAATCTCGAATTTTTCCTAATTTAGGAATTATTGATAATAAAATTCAACGTGGAGATTCGACTAAAGAAATTAAATATGATGCCATATCATTAAATGCAGAAAATCCTGCAGGAACAATAACAGATAATCTATGGGAAACCATAGCTAATGCTATTAGCTCTATAAAAAATAGTAAAAATAATTATCTTATTGTTGTTAAAGGAGAGGAAGATTTAGCGGTACTTCCATGCATACTTATGGCTCCAAAAAATACAGTTATCATGTATGGACAACCAAATGAAGGTTTAGTTGTTTTAAATGCAGAACTTGTTAAAGAAAAAGCTGAAAAACTAATTAATGAATTTGAGGAGATTAATTAAATGGAAATTGAAATAATTACTAAAACTGAAAATCCTGTTTTAGATAGAACTGAAGTTGACTTTGAATGTATTTACCAAGGAGAAGCCACTCCTAAAATACTAGAAATTAAAAGTAAATTAGTTGCTATTTTAGATGCAGACAAAAATTTAGTAATCATAGATAACATTCAACCATCTTATGGTGAAGGTAAAGGAAAAGGATATGCTAAAATTTACAATTCCGAAGATAGTTTAAACAAAATAGAAACTAAACATATTATAGAAAAAAATCAAGAAATTGTTGAAGAAGTAGAAGAGGAGGAATAAATAATGAAAAAAAGTAACCTTTACGAAGTTAAAGATGGTAAAATAAACCGAAAAAATCCTTTTTGTCCTCGATGTTCTAGTGGAGTATTCATGGCTGACCATGGTGATAGATATGCTTGTGGTAAATGTGGATACACTGAAATGAAAACCAATGATTAATTAATTTTATTAAATTAGTTTATCAATTTCTTTTTTTATATTATTTTTAATTTTTATTTTTCTATTATTTATCAATAAATGGTGTTTTAATTGAATTTAAGAGCTGGAAGATTAGTGAAAGGTATGAATAAAGACGCTGAAAAATACACATCTTCTCTTGATTTTGATAAGTATATATTTGAAGCGGATATTGCATGTAATATAGCTCATACAACTATGTTAGCTGAAGAAGGAATTATTAATTTAGAAATTGCTGAAAAAATATTGGATGCATTAAAAAAACTTCAAAAAGAGGGTATTAATGCATTAAATATGGATCATTCAGTTGAAGATATACATATGGCTCTTGAAAATTATGTTACAAAAATTGTAGGTCCAGAAGCAGGATTCATGCATACTGCTAAATCTAGAAATGATCAAGTTGCTACAGATTTAAGATTAGTTCTAAGAGAAAAAATACTAATGATTCAAGAGGACATTTTATTATTTATTGAAGATTTAATTAAACTTGCAAGTGAACATACAGATACTATAATTGTAGGTTATACTCATTTACAGCATGCTCAACCAACTACTTTAGCTCATCATTTAATGGCATATGCATATAATCTTAAAAGAGATTATGAAAGATTAAAAGACACATATAAACGAGTTAATATCAATCCACTAGGATCAGCTGCAATGACTACAACTAGTTTTCCAATAAATCGTGAAACAACAACAAATATATTGGGTTTTGATAATTATATGGAAAATTCTATGGATGGTGTTAGTGCTAGAGATTTTATAGCTGAAACAATATTTGATTTATCCATGCTTGTAACAAATTTAAGTAAAATTTGTGAAGAATTAATATTATGGAGTACTCATGAATTTAGATTAATAGAAATTTCAAATGAATTTTCATCAACATCTTCAATCATGCCTCAAAAGAAGAATCCTGATGTTGCTGAAATTGCAAGAGGAAAAACTTCAGTATTATATGGTGAGTTAATAACTATTTTATCAATTCTTAAATCTTTACCATTTACATATAATAGGGATTTACAAGAAATTACTCCTCATTTATGGAATGGTGTTAATTATGCTCATGAAACATTGAATATTGTTCATGACATGATTATATCTATTAATATTAATGAAGAACGTGGTTTAGAGTTAGCTAAAGCTAATTTTGCCACAGCTACGGATTTAGCAGATAATATTGTTAAAGAAAAGGGAATTCCATTTAGAACTGCTCATAAAATTGTAGGTCGTGTTGTTACAGATGCATTAATAGAAAATATTGCCTATGATGATATTGATTCAAAATTTATAGATAAAATCAGTTTTGATTTAACTGGTAAAAAATTAGAATTACCTGATAGTTTAATACAAGATTCTTTAAATCCTTTAGAAAATATTAAAATGAGAAATATTCCGGGTGGTCCATCACCTAAAATGGTATTTATGAGTTTAAAAAATCTTAAAAAGTTTATTATTAATGAAAAAAAATATTTGAATAACATTTATTCGTAAAAAGTGTGTTAAATTATAAATGGATCTTTATTAACTATAATCTTAATTAAATAGTTTTTCAATATTGCTTTGTGTTGAATTTAAAAGATGTTTTCTATTTTTTAGATTGCCGAAAGTGTACTATTTAAGGATTTATATTTTTTTAATTTTTAATCGGTTATACATTTTCCAAAATTTCCATAAAATTATTGTTTTCAAATGTTACACTTGCAATATATCTCTTCTAAAATATGATAATTATAATTTTTATCAATAAATATTGGCTTTGTAGAAAATCTTTTTTCTAATATTTATTTTTGCACTTAAAATTTAGTTTTAACCAAATTTCCTAAATATTTATTTTATTTTACATATATTTGGACTATTGCGTATTTATTTTAAAAATAACTTATTATAAATTATTTATAGTAAAATTTAGGATATGTGATGTTATGAAAAGCAAATTATAGTTAGTTATCAAACTTTTGTTATAAATGTTTTGTGTCATTTGTCATAAACTTTTGTTTCTGAAATTGATTTATTGTATGTTTTTATGGTTAATTCGTGTAGAAATTCTTTTGATTTTATGTAGTAATGTTTTATTTCTCTTTTCATTTGTCTCCATATTTGTTCTATTGGATTTTAAATGAGGAGAATATGGTGGAAGACATATTAATGTGATATTTAGATGTAATGCTATTTTTTTGATGAATACTGATTTGTGAACACTATAATTATCTAATATTAAAGATATTCTTTGTTCTGTTTGCATTTTTACCACCATATTCTCTTTTTTTAATATATTTAATGTTATTTTTCTTTTTATTTCTCTTCTTTTTTT
>CADBMS010000196.1 GCA_902795935.1 uncultured Methanobrevibacter sp. | reverse complement strand
CTAATTGAATATATTCTTTTTTATCTACTGTTCTTGAAATATATGAACCACTTGGTGCTGGAGCCATACCTACACCTTTCTTTTTATAATCATCTGGTTTAACAATAGTTTTTGCGAATAGATAGGTGTATTCTCCATGTCTAATACCATCGATTTGTGATGGTATTTCATAATTTTTAGCGATATATTCTTTAACTCTTTTTGCAATATCGGCAATTTTTGCTCTTAATACATATGTTTTGTCAAATGCTTTAGAATTGCATCCTATAAAATCAGGTAATTTATTATTTTCTTTATATGATACAAGTACTCTTGCCATACAGTATGTAAATAAATCAATGTTTATTTTCTTTTTAGATTTTGTTACTACATTATCAGGTACTTGTCCATTTTTTACAATAGCATTGTAAACATTTTTTGCTAATTGTTTGTATTCATCGATTTGAATATTTTCTGATATGTCGTCACCTTTTGCTTCTTTACACCATTTTATACTTTCAGGTATATCAAAATTAGACTTTAGGTGGTATAATGCATAGACAAATATATATGTCATATCTTTTGTGAAATATTCTGTATCATGATATGTAAATTTATAAGGTACAGTATAATTTAAATTAACGTAATCTTTAAAATCTTTTGCCATTTTAAAGACATCATCACTTACTATTCTTTTTACCATTTTATCACCATCTTGATATTTTTTAAAATTAATATTTTGAGATAATCCATGTCTAAATAATAAAACACCACTTGCTCCATTATTTAAACAAGTTGTAATGTCTTTTTCTAATTCATTAGTTGATAATAAAGTAGTGTCATCATCAGATTTATATGCTTGTAATCCAGACCACACTTTCCCCTTAGAACTGAAAGATTTAGTTGTGGATTGTAGCCAACTTGTTCCTGCATTGTAATTTCCTTTGTATTGCATTGGAATCATAGCATTAACTATTTTTCCTAAAGCATTGGCATCTTGTCCATAATAATATTTTCCACTATCTTCTGGCATCATAGCACATGATAAGAAAGTATTTGGGTTTTTATTACGTATTGTTTGAACAAAATTAGTAATTGCTTGATCTCCATTTTTTGTTTTATAAGCATTGCCAGGGTAACGAAGATAATCCAAATGTACACCTTTTACATTTTTCATATTTGCATATTTAGTTGCTTCATTAATTTTTGAGTTAAGATTAGTAGTAGCTGGATTATGCCATTCCCCATCATAAAAACATTGCATCCAAATATGTACATTTATATTGTTTTTTTTTGCTTTTTCAATCCATTGTAAAACTTTTGATTCTCCATGGGCTTCAAAAGCATAATAATTTAAAAATATATCTGTTATTCCATTGTTTTTAAAGGTTTCAAGGTTAACATTATCCATATCTCTGCCAAAAACCCAATATCCAAAATTTTTCATTATTTATTCTCCTATAGGTAAGTTTAATATATTTAATCCACATGGATATAAAAATGTAGCATAAAAATTAGTAGTCATAGTTTGTTCTGTACCATAACATGTTACTTTAAGTTCTTTATCATCTTTTAACATAATAAGAGAATTTTTAACATATGGACAAAATAATTTTGTTGGTGGAGCGTAAAAATCATTATCCACTTGTAATGTGCCGGCTCTTGACCATGTACTATTATTAACTGGAACTGGCCAGGTGTGGATAAAAGCATACACTAATAAATCATTAGAATAAATTCTTTGCCATCCTCCATTGTCATCTGTATCTCGATTATTAGGATATCGTCCAACAAGCTCCCAATTTGACCAATCTGTAATATTAGATCTAGTGTGTTCGTGAGTAGATGGTGGCATAGTAGAAGGAAAATCATTAATATCCGCAATATTATGTTTATGTGCATTTTTAATGCCTGATGATGATGAAGTTAAATTAGTTAAATTATTTTTGTAATCATTTGTAAAATCATTGGTTGATAAGCCTGGTATGGATCCATTACCTTTATTACTTGGGATTTGAATTTTTTTATCTGATGCACTTGTTATATGTCCAGTATCATTGTTAATAATTT
>CADBMS010000195.1 GCA_902795935.1 uncultured Methanobrevibacter sp. | reverse complement strand
TGCTATTTATTAAACAATCATATAATAATACTTTTCTTTCATTTCCAGCAGTGCTATTTTATTTAAACAATTAACCTATAAAAATCAATTTAAATTAATTAATATTGGACATAATAATTTAAAATTAAATTTAAAGTTCCAATAATCCTTTTTTCATAAGGAAATATTTATATGATTATTACTAGAGAACACTAACAATTATTTAAATTGTAAATAATTGGTATTAAAACTGTATTAAAAAGAAGTGATTCTCTAAAATCACTATATTTTAATAAATTATAGCTTAGGAGGTAACTAATGAAGATATATAATGACAATATAGATTTATATGGTCCTAATGGAAAACTCATTGAAGAATCCGTACCAATAGAATCAATTAGTCCCCTTAAAAATTCTGCTATACGGGAGATGATTTATGATATTAAAAGATCAGCTGCTGTAAATTTAGCAGGTATTGAAAAAGGATTAAAAGGTGCAGCAATGGGCGGTAAATCCACATATATTCCAGGTAGGGAATTAGATTTGCCTATTCTTGAAAATGCAGAAATTATTGCTCAAAAAGTTAAAAAAATCCTAAAAGTTAACGAAGATGACGACACAACAGTTGATCTTATTAACGGCGGACAACAATTGTTGGTCCAACTTCCAGCCGAAAGATTAAATGTGGCTGCAGATTACAGTGTGGCTACAATGCAAACTGGTGCAGCAGTAATTCAATCAATCATTGATAGTTTTGATGTTAATATGTTTGATGCATCAACAATCAAAACATCAGTAATGGGAGCATATCCGAGAACCGTTGACCTTGCAGGTTCAAACATCAGTGCACTACTAGGGCCACCAGTTCTATTAGAAGGTTTAGGTTATGGTTTAAGAAATGTTATGGCAAACCACGTTGTAGCAATTACAAACAAACAAACTTTAAATGCTGTAGCATTATCTTCTATCATGGAACAAACAGCAATGTTTGAAACAGGTGACGCAACAGGCGCATTTGAAAGAATGCATTTATTAACATTGGCATATCAAGGATTAAATGCAGATAACTTAGTATTTGACCTTGTAAAAGCGAATGGAAAAGGAACTGTTGGAACAGTTATTCGAAGTGTAGTCGAAAGAGCAATCGAAGATAAGGTAATCAAAGTAGCTAAAAGAATGCCTTCAGGATACAATATGTATGAACCCGTAGATTGGGCACGATGGAATGGATACGCGGCTGCAGGATTAATCGCAGCAGTAATCGTAAATGTAGGTGCAGCAAGAGCAGCTCAAGGTGTAGCATCAACAGTATTATACTACAATGATATACTGGAATACGAAACAGGACTCCCTGGAGTAGACTACGGTAGAACAGAAGGTGTTGGAGTAGGATTCAGTTTCTTCTCGCATTCAATATATGGTGGAGGAGGACCAGGTACTTTCCACGGAAACCACGTAGTAACAAGGCATGCAAAAGGAACAGCAATCCCTTGTGCATCGGCGGCAATGTGTTTAGATGCAGGTACTCAAATGTTTTCAGTTGAAAGAACTTCAGCATTAATAGGAACAGTATATGGTACAATAGACAATCTTAGAAACCCAATTCCAAATGTAGCAAAAGTTGCATGGGAAATTAAAGACAAAATATGAGGTATTTTAATGGAAGAATCTAAAAAAATTAATATAATCGATATAAAAATTGTTCCAAATAGATTTCTAAAACCAAAAACAACAGAGAAACTTTTAAACAAAATCTATAATCTCGAAGGTCCACAAAGAGTTCTAATACATGGCCCTTCACTTCCAGTCAAAGTATTCTATGGTCCAGGTAAAGGTCACGATGTAAATCACACAGACCGAAAAGAAATAGATATAAAAGGAAATTCAATTGAATTAAGAGTAAGTGTTGGAGAAATCGTTATAACAGCAGATATCAGTAAATTCAACGATTTTATGGATGAATTAACTCCAATGTTAGAAGAAAGTATGCCCTGTGATTATTCAATATTGGTGGGAATTTTTACTAGAACAAAAACAACAATTTCAGATTACTTAAAATATGGGGATAATTTTGAAAGTGTAATTGATAATCGTTATATTGGTTTAGTTGATTCTCGTAGAAAAAGTTCTGAGACAGTGAAAGTTATTAAATAATAATGTTGGTGGATTATGGAATATAAAGCTCAATTTTGCCCTGGTGAAACAAAAATTGCTGAGAATAGAAGACAGCATATGAATCCAGAGCATGAATTTAAAAAATTAAGAGACATCTCTGATGAAGGTTTAGTTAAAATATTAGGTCACAGAAATCCTGGTGAAAGTTACAAAACAGTTCATCCTCCATTAGAAGAAATGGATGAATTAGCAGGAGATGTAATTAAGGAAATTGTCGAACCTACTCCTGGTGCAAAAAAAGGAATAAGAGTTAGGTATATTCAATTTGCAGATTCAATGTATAATGCTCCAGCACAACCATACGACAGAGCAAGAACATACATGTGGAGATACCGTGGGGTAGACACAGGCACTCTATCAGGAAGACAAGTAATAGAAATAAGAGAACAAGATTTGGAAAAAATATCTAAGGAACTTGTAGAAACAGATATGTTTGATCCTGCAAGATGTGGTATGAGAGGAGCAACAGTACATGGACACTCTTTAAGACTGGATGAAAATGGATTAATGTTTGATGGTCTACAAAGATATGTTTTCAATGAAGAGGATGGCCATGTATACTATGTTAAAGACCAAGTAGGTCGACCATTAGATGAATTGATAGATGTGGGTGAACCTTTAGATGAAGACTACTTAAATAACATCACAACTATCTATAGAGAGGACAATATTGGTATGAGACAAGATAAGGAAGCAATTGAAGTAGTTGAAAATATACATACTGCTCGTACCCAGGGAGGATACGGTATGAATGTATTTGCTGCTGACTTAAAAAAGAAATTAGGTGAATAAGATGGGGTTGGAAAATAAAAAATTTTTAGGTGCATTAAATAAAAAATTTAAAGGTGAAAATCAAGAAAGTACTCACACTAGTTTCTATTGTTTCGATGGATGGAAACAATCAACCCGAAAGAGAGAATTCAATGAAGCAGCTGAAAAACTAGCTAAAGAAAGAAACATGCCATTTTATAACCCAGATATTGGCGTGCCTTTAGGACAAAGACAATTAATGTCATACAAAATTTCTGGAACAGATGACTATGTTGAAGGAGATGATTTACATTTCTGTAATAATAGTGCAATCCAACAATTAGTGGATGATATTAAAAGAACAATTATTGTAGGAATGGATACTGCACATTCAGTATTGAAAGAAAGATTAGCTGTAGAAGTAACTCCCGAAACAATTAATGAATACATGGAAAACATTAACCATGCACTCCCCGGAGGGGCAGTAGTACAAGAACACATGGTAGAAGTACATCCTGGTCTCGCTGAAGATTGTTATGCTAAAATCTTTACTGGAAACGATGAATTAGCGGATGAATTAGATAAAAGAGTACTAATTGATATTAACAAAGAATTCCCAGAAGACCAAGCAGAAATGCTTAAGAAATATGTGGGAAACAAAACATACCAAGTAAGTAGGGTACCAACACTTGTAGTTAGAGCATGTGACGGCGGTACAGTATCTAGATGGTCAGCAATGCAAATAGGTATGAGTTTCATTAACGCATACAAATTATGTGCAGGAGAAGCAGCAATTGCAGATTTCTCATATGCAGCAAAACACGCAGACGTTATAGGTATGGGTGCATTCTTACCAGCAAGACGTGCACGTGGTCCAAATGAACCTGGAGGAATAGCATTTGGTACATTAGCAGATATGGTACAAACCTCAAGAATCTCAGATGACCCTGTAGAAGTAACTCTAGAAGTAATTGCAGCAGCTGCAACAGTTTATGACCAGGTATGGCTAGGATCATACATGTCAGGAGGAGTAGGATTCACACAATACGCAACTGCAACATACACTGACGATGTCCTAGATGACTTTGCATACTATGGATTAGACTATGTAGAAAAGAAATATGGCCTATGTAACGCAAGTCTAGACATGGATACTGTAAGAGACATAGCAAGTGAAGTAACTCTATATGGACTCGAACAATATGAGATACCAACACTTCTAGAAACTCACTTTGGAGGATCCCAAAGAGCATCAGTAATATCTGCAGCAGCAGGATGTTCAACAGCATTTGCAACAGGAAACTCAAATGCAGGAGTAAACGGATGGTATCTAAGTATGATTCTACACAAAGAAGCACATTCAAGACTAGGATTCTATGGTTACGACTTACAAGATCAAGCAGGAGCAGCAAACTCACTATCAATTAGAAGTGATGAAGGTTTAATCCATGAGTTAAGAGGTCCAAACTATCCTAACTATGCTATGAATGTAGGTCACCAACCTGAATACGCAGGTATAGCTCAAGCACCACACGCAGCAAGAGGAGATGCATTCTGTACAAATCCATTAATCAAAATTGCATTTGCAGATGACAACTTAACATTTGATTTCAAACATCCGAGAAAAGAAATCGCAAAAGGTGCGCTAAGAGAATTCATGCCATCCGGTGAAAGGGACATAATCATCCCAATGAAATAAAATCATATATCTTTTTTTTTAGCACTCAATTAAGTAGGATAACCTATTACCCTATTAATTTATTTTTTAATCTTGTTGAACCCCATTTTTTTATTGTTTATTTTTTAGATGTTACTTGATTTTGTTGAATTAACATTCAACTCTTCAAAATGGATACTTCCCCAGTATTCTAACAATATTTAGACACAAAGTATATTCTCGAAGATTGAATGTAGAAAGTGTAATATTCGCAATTAAAAGAAGATTTGATGGAAAAACTACAGTAGAAGCACACCACTACAAAACAAAGAAAACCAAACTCAAAGACATACTATACAACATATACAGAACCATACGACTATTTAACTAATGGTTTCAACAAGGTTTAAAAGATTTATTCATCTCATAATATTTTTGAATTTTATTATTTTTTGGTAAATTTAGATTATAGTTGCTTACAAAACTTTTTTTTATAGTTATTTATAAATAATCTATAAAATTAATTTCGTAAATGACTATATTCAAAAATAAGATTTAAATATTGTCTATAAATTCTTTTATTATGTGATTAATTTCATTAGGTTTATCTGTATTGGAGTTATGGCCTGCGTTTTCTATCCAATATAATGGTATTTTGGTTTTTTTATGCCAATTTTTATTGTATCTTATACAAGAACCTGCATGATCTTTTTCACCACATATAAGTAATGCTGGACATTTAATTTCATAGTGTTTATTTGCTTCAAGGGCATTTGCTATTATTTTATATCCATGTCCAACTAATTGAGAATATCTTTCTTTATCACCATCATAAGTCATCATAATATCATACATTAACTTTCTACCATAATCTGATGTTGCAACATTATTTGTACCTAATTTAAGAAGAGATTTCCAAGGCCAGTAACGATAAATAGTGCCCATTCGTTTTAATAACCATATTTCAATTAAAGTCATATAGTCTCTTTGTAATGGTGCTGAATCAATAGAAACGAATCCTTTAATTTTATTAGGGAATAATTGGGAGTAAACTTGTCCAATATATCCTCCCATTGATTGACCAATAATAATTGGATTATTAAGACCGTTTAAACTTAATATTTCATCAAGCCATTTTGCTTTATCCATTAAAGAAAAACTTAAATCAAAAGGCCAAGATTTATTATGTCCAGGAGCATCCCATACAAAAACAGTATATTTATTTTCAAAATACTCAATTTGTTTATTAAATAATCTATGATCTGCGGTTAATCCTGGTAAAAAAATCAGTTCTACATCATTTGGAGAGTTATGGTTTATCCAATAATGAATTTCTCCAAAATCAGTTTGATACGTCTTTTCATCCATAATAATCTTTTTCAATTCATAATTTTTGGTTTAATTAAAAAAAATATATTCTTAAAAGTTTATACTTTTAATATAACTATTTATTCATGGCTTCTTGTATAAGTTTAACTGCTTTAGCAACTCCACCTTCATCATTTATCTTTTTTGAAAGTTCATATGCTACTTTCTTTTTATCAGTATAATTGTTTTTCATCTCTTGAATAGCTTTTATAAGAATTTCTTCACTTAAATCTTTAGTATTTATTGGTTTTGTTGAAACTCCAGCATCATATAATTGTTTTGCAAAACCTTTCTGATCTAAAATATGAGGTATAGGTATTGAGGGAATTCCATAAATAAATGTGGCTGCGGTTGTACCAAATCCACAATGATGTATTACAAAAAAGCCTTGTCTAAAAAGCCAACTATGAGGGATGCTGCCACAGGCAATCATAGTATCTGGAAGTTTATACTCTTGTAATGTATTTTGAAAACCTTGTATAATTGCACGACATCCTGTTTTTTTAAAAGCATTTACAAATATCTCAAGTTTTTCTTTTTCAGATTCATCTTCAAAAGACATAGCTCCAAGGGCAAGGATGAGTGGTTTTTCACCATCTTTTAAAAGCTCTAAGAGACTTCCTGAAGGTTCATAATCTTCGTCTTCATCATACCAATACCCTGTAATTACATTTTTATCTTCCCAGTAAGGGTCTCTTTCAATAACATGAGAACTTATTGGAATTAGATTGAGTTTCTTGGACATAATTTTGTCCAAATCATTTTACTGGTTTAAGATTATATGTTTTATGAATTTTGTTATATGGTTTTGCCATATATTTTGCAATAACGTAACCTATGATTTTCTCAAAGAATGTCTTCTTTTTTAACTTCTTTGAAATCATTTCTGTTTGAAGTGTCACATTTACTGTGGGAATGCCTAAAACTTCTGCTTCAACAGCACCCATTTGACTATGAGTTACCACAATTAAATCTTTTCCATCACATATTTTGTAGATATCCTCAGTTGAAACTTGAATAATACGAAAAATAAAATTTGCTGTTTTAAGAATACTCATTAATGGATTTGGATTTTTACCCCTTATTATTGCAGTTTCTTTATCTATATCCATATCTGGACCTACATCTTCAAATATAATACCCTCGTTCTCTATAAGTTCCCTCCAACAGGGATGTGAACCAAAAGTTACTTCAAAACCACATTTTATAATTTCTTTCGACAATATTATGTAGGGTTGTATATCGCCACGAGTTCCCATCGAAAACATTGCAATCTTCTTCATTTTATCCCATATCATTAACAGATTAATTTTTTTATAAATTCAATTTTACTTCTCTTTATAATTAACATTTCTCGAATCAAAGTAAAAAAAATAAATAATTCATCAAAACTAAAAAAATATGTGGTTTCAACAAGGTTTATTTTTTTAAAAAAAAATTAGTTTTTAATTAAATATTTTAGTTAAGTTCACATTAGTATTCATTAACCAGAATTTAAGTTTATCTTTAGAATCCTCAACTAAACTGCCTTGTATGATTAATCCTTT
>CADBMS010000194.1 GCA_902795935.1 uncultured Methanobrevibacter sp. | reverse complement strand
CATTCTTTTTCAGAGTGATAATTATATAGCATTTGTGAAGCCATTGAAAGACAGGCAGGTGCACAGTTAAATTTGTTACTTTGATAATTAATTACTAAAGGACTATCTGATGTTGAAATAAATGTTGTATATTTTGGTTGCCTACCATTTTTAACACGGAACACATTTTCTGTTTGGAATAAACCGTGATATTGTTTTTTGCTCAAGACTTGAACTTCATTATAATCCATATCTTCCATTTTAATAGTTGCAGGTAATGTATGTGTTTCACATATACTGTCACATATACTTTTAGCAGTTTTACTCATTTCTTCAGCACTAAATCTTAGCATTGTAAATTCACCTCAAAAAATAATCATTAATATTATTTATTTTAATTATATAATCTCTATTATTTTATCTTTTTTTTAGTTCCTCTTTTTTTTAGTTTTTTATTTTTAAGTAATAACAATTTTTATATTAATTCTATATAATCCCATTACACATCAAACTATTATGGGATTATTTTTTTAGGTTATTAATTGTAAGATATTTACTTATTATTTATGAGAACTAATATACCTAAAATTTTTCTAAAAAAAGTAATTATACTTAATGTATTATTATATGTTATTATATAAAATATATCTTATTTTTTTTTATTTTTTAAACTTATGTTAAAATTATTAGATTACTACAAATAAACTAAACTATTAATAATTCATAGAATTTTTAAAAATCATATATTATTTTAAAATACTTTTAAACACTAAATCAATCAATAAACTTTTTAATAACTTTTTATAAAACTCAATATAAAAATATATAACTTTAAATACTATGAATTATAAATTATAAATTTAATTATAAGTTTCAGATTATATTATTATAATAGTTATCATTCTTTTCAAAATCCTAAAATAATCTGGATTTTATAATTGATAATATTGTTAAAAACCAAGTGTGGATTAATAAATCTGCACGTTTATTATTAATTTAATACAAAATACGAATATTATTAATGATAAACAATATTAATATAAATTAAGTTTCATATTATGCAAAAAGAGATTATATGATATTTAATATCTAATGATTATGTTATTTTAATTAATTGGAAAATTAACTAATTTATTACACTAATATTGGGAATTGGTAGTTTCATAGAGTTTTTTTATTGTTAATAAAACAGGATTTATTTTTTAATTTTATTTAACCTATGTCGTGCTATTTCTCTATCCTTTTGTAAAGGAGCATTTTCTGCAAGATCTTCTAGTACTTTTGTATTTGTTAGTTTTACTATTGCAATTCCTTTAGAAGTACTTTTTCCATTTTTTGCTAAATATTCAAAAGTTTCTTGATCATTAATTTTTTCAGCAGCAAGTAAACGAACATATTCATCTGCATCGTTTTTTGCAATGTCTTTTAGTACTTTCTCATCTTTTATTTTTTTAACAGCTTCTTCACGAACATCTGTAGATGGGTCATTTTTCACTATTTCAATTAATTTTTTTTCATTATTTAATTTTTTAACATATTCTTTTCTTACATGCCAATCGCTATTATTAGATTTTGATTTGAATAAGTCCCTAAGACTCATATTGATACACTTCCCTAATATTATTAATATACTAATATGGGGATAATAAAAATTATAAAAGTTTCTATTAAATACATTAATTCATTAAACAATATTAATACTCTTTATTAATTAATGCATCATTTTAATTTTAAAATCACTGTTGTTTGAATGTGAAGTGATTTATTTAATTTGATTTATTGTTAAAGAGTCTAAAATAATGTTCTTTAATTTTTGAATTCATAACTTAAATTATGAGTTAACTTAAATAGTTTATATTGATATAAAGTTATTGTTAAAGTATGAAAAAATATGAGTATTAGCAATAACAATAAGGATATGATTTTTCATGTTTATAGAGAATAATGATTTGTTTTTAATAGTAATTGCATATATTTATATAGTTATTATCTATATTCTATCTGAATTTGTTTTAAATATGTCTTCTACTTCATCAAGAAAATTTACCCATATAATGGTTGGAAATGCCATATTTATATTGCCCTT
>CADBMS010000193.1 GCA_902795935.1 uncultured Methanobrevibacter sp. | reverse complement strand
AGAAACACAAGAAAAACCAGAAACACAAGAAAAACCAGAAACACAAGAAAAACCAGAAACACAAGAAAAACCAGAAACACAAACACCACAAGAAAAAACACTAGAAGATGAAGTTAAAAATTATAAAACCTTCGAAATTGAACTTTTACAAAACGCAGATGATTTATATAATATAGAAACATCCACTTTAGCAGAGCTTATTGATGAAATTGTTTATGTAGAAGGTCCAATACATATAGATGAACTTATTCGAAGAATTCGCGAATCTTGTCAAATCAGAAGAGCAGGACCTAAAGTTAAAAAAATTATTTTAAAATCAATTAAATTTTCAGAACAAAAAAACACTATCAGAAGAAGTGGTGATTTCCTTATAGATAATAATTTAGTTGAAGTCAATGTTCGTAAACGTAGATATAAAGTTGATATTAAATTGATTTCTTTTGAAGAAATTGAAGCAGCAATTAAATTAATTTTAAAATATGAAAATGAAATATCACGTAAAAATTTAATTATTAAAGTATCTAGAATTTTAGGTTTTAAAGCTACAAGTAAAAAAACATCGACCAAAATTAATACTAGTATAGAAGAAATGATTATTTCTGAAAAATTATTAAATAATGAGTTTGATATAATTACAATTAATAAACATAATTAGAAATAAGTGATACTATGGAAAACAAAGAAAAAGTTATTGAAGCATTTAGAAATTCTGAAGATCCTTTAAATGCCAGTAAAGTTAGTGAAATTTCTGGTGTTGAAAAAAAAGAAGTTGATAAAATTATGAAAGAATTAAAAAAAGATGAAACTATTATTTCACCAAAAAGATGTTATTGGACTCTTGCAGAAAAATAATATATTAACCTCTTTTTAATATTAATTTTCCAAATAATTAAATTTTTTTTCAAGCACAATTACCAATAAAAATCCAAATATTGCAAGAATAATTATTCCAATTACTGATGTAGAATTAATATCAGACATTTTAGAATAGGGTAATCTTAATGTTCCTAACATTAAACCAGCTAAAAATGACATAGTGATTGATTTATAATGTTTAAGAAGATAATCTAATATTCTTGAAAAAGATAAAATTCCTACAGCAGCACCACAAATAAATGTAACAATTTCTGGAATTTTTAATTCATTTAATGCACTAAGCATGAATTCATACTGTCCTAATAGTAATAATAAAAAAGCTCCAGAAATACCAGGTAAAATCATTGCACAAATAGCAACAAAACCTGAAAAAAATATAATAAGTAGAGAATGATTAGCTTGTATAGGATTTAACCCAACAAATATGAATGCAAAAACAAATCCTATAATTCCCCCTATTAAATTTTTTATAGTTAAATTTTCAATTTCATTAAAAACTAAATATGCAGAAGCAAGGATTAGCCCTGCAAAAAATGCAAATGTAAATGACATATAGTTAGTAATTAAATAGGTTATTACTTTAGAGAAACATATTACTGCAAGCACAATACCTATTCCTAAAGGAATAAAAAAATTAAAAGCTATTTCATCTTTCATAATCTCAAAAAATTTATTGAATTTTCCTTTAAATAAATAAGTTATGAATTTAAAATTGATTTTACTAATATTATGTACTAATTCTTCATAAATTCCAGTGATAAGTGCTATAGTACCTCCAGAAACTCCAGGAACAGTATCTGCAGTTCCCATTAAAAAACCGCGTATTAATATAGATAGAAAATTTGTTACTTTATTATCCATATCTTAATAACTCCAAAATAATATCTTTAAATAAAAAAAAATAAATTTAATTCTAAATATTAATTTATATAAAAATTAAAATAATAATAAAAATAGGGGAGTTATTAATGTTTTACTCCTCTTCCTCTTTTACTTCCAGCTTTTTTATATCTAGATTTTGGTCTTGTTCTTTTATTAGTTCCTTTAACTTTTGCCATGATTATTTCCTCATTGTATTTTTTGAAAACTTAATTGATAACTGATAAAAAGCATATTAAAATTAAGATTAATGTAAATATTAATTTATCGCATAATAATCTGCTTATTAACAACATAATTAAATATCTTTTTTATAAATAATATACCTTCGCATTTTATAAATATAAGGACTGTCAAGTTGTTGGTTGGTTTTGTCTATTTTTTATCCAGCCGTTTATACGTTTTTCAATTAGTGAGAATAGTCCTATTTTT
>CADBMS010000192.1 GCA_902795935.1 uncultured Methanobrevibacter sp. | reverse complement strand
AAATAGAAGGATATTTTAAAATAACACTACCAAAATACCTAAAACGAGTATACAGAACAAGAAAAGGACTAATAAGATGGATAAGACTGCAAAAAATCAGATGGTTGAAAAGAAATATTTTATTCAATTAACAAAACAACTTCCAAAATTTCTGCAACAACAAAAAAAATTGATATTACATCATGACAATTTTAGACAGAGCCTGTAGAATCAGTAATAAGTGTAATAAAAAGACTATTCCAAGGAACCAATCACATTAGAAGCCTAAAACTATCAAACAAAGAAACAAAACTCAAAAACACAATCTACAACATATACCAAACAACACAAAAATAAAAAAACAGGATTTCTACAAAGCCAATATTTTTATTTTATTTAAGTTTATAATTAAAATTTAGGCTTTATTAAAAAATAAAACGTAATATTTATTTTTGTTGTGTCATTAATAGAATAGATAAAAAAAATTGAAAATTTATTCTTCAGGGGTCTATGTTAAAAAAGAAAATTAATGTTTAAAAAATTATTTTTCAGGCCATAGGCCATGAACATTACAATATTCTCTTATTTTAATATCATTTAGTTCGGATTTAGGTATATTAAATTTAGCAACAGGCTCATCATTTGGGTTTAATATCTTTTTATAAATCTTGTTTGGTGTTATAGCTTCAATAAATACTATATGGTGGTTTTCGTCCATAGGATGTTTTTTTTCACCAATTTTAATAATAATTCCATCGTCCGTTTGTTCAATTATAGGAACATGTTTTTCAGGACCAATATTTGTTTTACGTTCTGTTAATAGTTTCATTGTTTGATCACAACAAATTAATTCTCCACTACCACTATTAACTATTTCAACCATATTATCACAGATATTACATCGATATATTTCATTACGTTCTGTCATTTTTCTATACTCCTGTTGATAACTAACTATTACTTATGGTTAAATATTAATTTATTCTTATTTAATTAAATTAGTATATATAATATTAAATTATAATATAACCTATAATATTATACATTATACTGTTATAGGTGTTTAAATATGAGTCTTATAATGGCATATGCAGGACCTAAAGGTTGTGTTATGGCTGGTGATAAAAGGAGAATAGCTTTTTTTGGAGATAAAGCTAACCGTGAAAAACTAGAAGAACAATTATACAATGGTTTTATTAAGAATGATGAAGACCTTTTTAAAATAGCAGAGGAATTAGGTTTAACCCTAAAAATTACTGATGATAATTCAAAAATTGATAAAGTTAAAGGTACTGAAATTTTAAGAGGTGAAGTTAAAACATCGGCCACAAATCAAACACAAAGAAAAAGGGTTTATGGGACAACTAATGCTTATCAAATTGTTGAATTATTAGGTTCTGAAATTGTGGATATTAAATCTGGTAATGGTTCTGTTGTAGTTTTTGGAAATAAAAAAACACAACAAATGGCAGAATCATTTATTCAAAAAGAGTGGAATTCTAAATTTACTTCAAACGATATTTCTAATTTATTTGAGAAAATATTAGTTGAAGTTGCAAAAACTAATCCTTCTGTAAGTAAACAATATGATATTTTAATTAAATCTCCAAAATTAGATAAAAAAGAAGCACAAAAAGTATTACGTGAAACTGTTCTTATGGATATTAAAGTTTTAAGTAAATGGCGTGAAAAAATCCATAATGAATTATTAGAAACTGCAAAATCAATTAAACTGTCTCAAAATATTTTATCAAATGGTGAAGTAGGTCGCATAATTAAAGTTGAAAATAATTCAGTACAAATTATTTTAGGAAATGGTATATGTGCATATGATACTCAATGGAAACCAGTAGCTAAATCAGGACAACCTATAATTATGAATTATGAATATGTAGAAAATATTTCTATAGGTGATTTAGTTATCATTGAAAACGAAAATATTAAAATTAAAAATAAAAATATAATTTTACATTCAGAAGTAATTATTTGTAAATCTTAATTTAATTAATAGGATATGGTTCAAATGAAATTGGTATTTTTAGGAAGTGGTGGTGGACGATTTCGCCACTATTACTCAGAAAAGGATGACTGGTGGATTTAGATTAGAAAATATTAATGGTAAAAATCTACATGTTGATCCAGGTCCAGGGGCACTGGTTAGAACACATCAATTTGGATTAGATCCCTTTAAATTAGATGGGGTGTTTATTTCGCATGCTCATACAGATCATTATAATGATGCAGAGATATTAATTGAATCAATGACTAGAGGTATGACTAAATATAAAGGCCATATCTTTGGTAGTTTAAGTGTAATTAAAGGATATAAAAAATGGGGTCCATGCATATCTAAATATCATTTAAGTAAATCTCGTTATCATTTACTTCAAAAAGGTCAAACTGTAAAATGGGATGACATATATATAAAAGGAATTAAGACTATTCATGGTGACCCCACAGGTATTGGATTTCAATTAAATTTTAATGATTTAAAAATATCTTATACTTCAGATACTACATATTATCATAAACTTCCAGAATACCATAAACATGCGGATATTTTAATTGGAAGTGTTATACGATCTGGTTCAGATAGAATTAAAGACCATTTATGTGGTGATGATTTTAGTAAACTTGTTGAAAAAGTTAAACCAAAATTAGCTATAATGACGCATTTGGGAATGAAAGTTATAATGAATAATCCTGAAGCTGAAGCACGAAGAATTTCTAAACAAACTAATTGTAAAGTTATAGTTGCTAAAGATGGAATGACTATAGATTTAAATAAAATCTAATTTTTATATTATCAAGTCAATAAAATGATAATTATAAGTTGTATACTGTAGTTTGGACTATTTAAATTATCCTAAATCAAAAATATTAACTTGATTAAATATATTTATAAATGAAATAATAATTATAATTGTATTGTAGTTTTTTTTTTAATGCCTTGATAGCTTAGTCGGTATAGCGCGGGATTCGTAATCCTGAGATCGCGGGTTCAATTCCCGCTCGAGGCTTTATTTGTTTTAAATAAAAAAATAATTAGGTTATATTAAATTTTGCATGGATTAATTAAACCGCTTCTAATTAGATGGTCAACAAGAACTATAGCAACTGCTGATTCTGCAACAGGAACAATACGTGGACAAATACAAGGGTCATGTCTTCCATTGATTATTATTTCTGTTTCTTCCATTTTAGTTAAATTAACTGTTTTTTGAGGAATAGAAATTGAAGGTGTTGGTTTAACACTCATTCTCATTATAATTGGCATACCATTACTCATACCTCCAAGAATTCCTCCAGAATTATTTGTTTTTGTTTTTATATTATTTTCTTCATCTAAAAAGTATTCATCGTTCATTTCAATACCTGTTAATTCAGCGGATTTAAATCCCGAACCAATTTCTACTCCTTTAACAGAACCAATATTCATAAGAGCATGAGTTAATTCTGCATCCAATTTATTAAAAACTGGTTCTCCTAAACCAACAGGTAATCCTAAAATAATAGTTTCAACAATACCTCCAACAGAATCTCCTTTTTTTTTCAGTTGGAGTATTTTTTTCTCCATTCTCTTAGCAGCTTCTAAATCTGAGCATCGTATTGTATTTTTTCGAGAATATTTTTTAATAAGCTTTAAACTCATAGGTTTTGATTTAATATCCTTAATTTGAGTTACATGGGATATGACTTCAATACCAATAGCATTTAATATTTTTTTAGCAACAGCACCACCTATAACATGGCCAATTGTATTACGGCCACTTCCACGCCCACCACCTCGATAATCATAAATATCATACTTTGAAATCCAACAAAAATCGCCATGTCCGGGGCGAGGATTATCTTTTAAATTAGTATATGCTGAAGAATCAACATCTTTATTAAAAACAATTCCTAAAATTGGGGTTCCATCAGTTTTACCATTAAAAACACCACTAACTATATGTACTTTATCAGATTCATTACGTGAAGTGCTTAATTCACTATTACTAGGTTTACGTTCATTTAATTCAATTTGAATATCTTCTTCACTTAAACATAATCCTGCAGGACAACCATCTATAATAGCACCAATAGCTTTACCATGACTAGACCCAAATGTTGTTACAGTGAACATTTTTCCTATACTATTACTCATAATTATTCCCTATCATTATTAGTTAAGTAATCCTCTTTTATAATGGAATACATAATATTATCATAATTAATTCCATTTTTTTTT
>CADBMS010000191.1 GCA_902795935.1 uncultured Methanobrevibacter sp. | reverse complement strand
TATAATAATAATGCTAAATTTGATTTAAAAACAAAAATAGGAACATTAATGATTATATTACTAATTTATATTGGAACTTGCTTTATTAATTTGTTAACATGGTCAAATGTTGGAGAAAGTATTTTAGGGTTATCTATTAGGTATTTTATTCCATTAGTTGCTTTATTTCCAATAATGTCACCAATTAAAAATGAAAAAAATAAGAACTTTGATAACTATACAATAGTACTAATTATAGGATTTATGGCCACACTAATTCTAGCATTCACAACAAAATACTACTAAAATGATTAAAAGAGGTTTATTTTAATAATGTTATAATAATAACCAGCATTATGATTATTTTTTAATTATTTTAAGCATCATTTAATATTTCTTTAGGAGCGTTTGCCATTTCTACTAAATATTCAGCTTCCATAAAATGTAATCTTGATGGTATGATAAAACAATGTAATGGCCCTCCAAAGTCTTCAGTTATTAAGTTTTTTATTTTATCTGCACGAATTAATGGTTTATTTGAACCAGCACGTGCAATAGCAACTGCTAAAGTATTTTCAGAAATTATTTTTTCACCATGAAGTTCTTCAAGTTTTAATAAATATTTTAAACCTTCATTTACAGTCATATACTTATTTTCATGTGCATGAATATCTAATAAAACTAGAGTATGCGCATCAAATTCTAAATTCTTTTGAATTGCAAAATATGGTGATTGTGGAAAGTAATTCTCTTCAGGAAATGGAATTGTTGTTACTTTACCAAATTTATATGCTTGTAAACCTGATATTCCTGGAGCTGCAGATAAAATTGACCCTGCATGCATAATACGTGTTTTTATACCTTTTTTTTTAGCTTGCATTAACATGTCAGTGTGTGTTGTTGCAATTAAAGAGTCACCTGCTACTAAAAATGCAACATCTTTGGTTTCTGCTTCGATTAGGGGGATATTTTTTTCTTCAACATCTTCTCTGTTTAAAATTGTTATTTTTCTTCCAATTAATTCTTCAAATTTAGGTATTGATGTTCCAAATAATCCTGCAGTATAAAATTCAGCATAAACTTCATCTGAAGATTTTAATGCTTCTAAACCTTTTATTGAAATATCTTTTTCATCAAATAAACCTAAACCTATAAAATAAAGCATAAATATCACCATAGATTATAAATAATTTATATATTATCTTGTAAATAATATTATATTAATTATAGTAAATATATTATTTTTTTAGAGGATTATTGTCTATGATTGGTCTTAAAGTTCCCAAAAATAATGCAAATGATATTCGTAAAGTTTTGGTTGATGAGAAATTACTTAATTTAGATTATAAAATTTATCAAGAAAATAATTTTGTTTATTTACCATTAATAAGTGATTTTCGATTAAAAGAATTAGATATTAATTATGATATAGTTAACGTTGAATTCGATAAACATAAACAGGAACCTAAAAGTTTCATGGATTTTTTAGTGGATAAAATTCCTAAGGAAAAAATCGAAAAAATTAAAACTTCATTTGATATAATTGGAGATGTGGTTATTTTAGAGATTCCTGAAGAGTTATATGACTATCGATTTGATATTGGTAATGCTGCATTAAATTTTACTAAACGTAAATCTGTTTTTATGAAAAAAAGTGAAATTAAAGGAGTTATGCGTGTACGTGATATGGAACATTTAGCTGGAGAATGTGTTAGTGAAACCATTCATAAAGAGTTTGGTTCTAAAATCAAGTTAGATATTAAAAAAGTTTATTTTAGTCCTAGACTTGCTACTGAACGAAAACGTATAACAGAACAAGTCATTGATGGTGAAACTATTTTGGATATGTTTACTGGTGTTGGTCCTTTTGTTGTGAATATTTGTCGTAATAAGGATGTTTTTGTTTATGCAGTTGATATTAATCCTAATGCTATCTATTATTTAAAAGAAAATATAAAACTAAATCATATAGAAGGTCTAGTTGAACCTATATTAGGTGATGCTAAAAATATTTTAAAAAATAAGAATTTATTATTTGATCGCATTTTAATGAATTTACCAGGATTATCTTATGAATTTCTTGATTTAGCAATTAAATTAGTTAAACCTGGAGGTGTAATCAATTATTATGAATTTTCAAAAGATTTAGAAACACCTATAAGACATATTCACGAATTTGCTGGTTCAAGGAGTGTTGAAATTTTAAATAAAAAATACGTTAAATCTCGTAGTCCGGGAATATGGCATGTTGCTATTGATGCACGTATAAATTAAATAAAAGATATTGTTTAAGATTATAGAAACATTTTTTTATTTTATAAAGGTTTTATTATTCCATTTTCAGTTATTATTCCAGTTATTAAGTCAGAAGGAACAATGTCAAATGCAGGGTTTATTACTTTAGTTTTTTCAGAGGTAATTCTGCATTGGCCATAATATAATACTTCTTCAGAATTACGTTCTTCTATTTCCACATCATAAATTGATATTTTAGTATCGAAAGTACTCTTTGGTGCTGCAACATAAAATGGCACATTAAACCTTTTAGCTGCCAAAGCAACCATTAATGAACCTATTTTATTAGCCACACCACCTTTTGCAATTCGATCTGCACCAATAATTACTTTATCAATTTGTCCTTGTTGCATTAAATAACCTGCTGCACTATCCACGATTAACTTTACAGGTATATTTTCTTCTTGCATTTCCCATATACTAAGTCTTGCTCCTTGTCCAAGTGGTCGTGTTTCATCACATATGACATTAATATTTTTTCCTTTTTCATGAGCTGCACGTATAACACCTAATGCCGTCCCATAATCTACACAAGCTAATGCTCCAGCATTACAATGAGTTAAAATAGTGTCATTTTCATCGATAACTGTGAGCCCATATTTTCCTATTGCCATGTTAGTTTCAATATCTTCTCGATACATTTCTTTTGCTTCATCTAATGGAGAATTTGATGCCATAACTCTATCAACGGCCCAAAACAAGTTAATTGCAGTTGGTCTTGCATTTTTTATTTCTTGAGCTGCCAATTCTAAATTTTCACCAGCTAAATCAGCTAATGCAATGCCAAATGCTGCTGCAACACCAATTGCTGGCGCACCTCTAACAATCATTGTTTTTATTGCTAATATTACATCTTGATAAGTTAAACAATTAAAATATGATACTTCATCAGGTAATTTTGTTTGATTTATTAATTTTAACTGATTATCTTCCCAAAACATTGTTTTCATAAATATAAGCTCCACTAATAAATAAAAAATAAAAATTTTTAATTAAAAAAAATAGGGCATGATAATATTGTTTTAGTAATGGCTTGCAGGAGTCATGCCCAAATGTTTATCATGTCCATGTTTACCAGGTATACCAAAAGCATCAGCCCTACATTGAGTGCATGCACGGAATATGGGCATTATTTCTTCAACTTCATCTCTAATTTTTTCCATCATAGCACAATCTGGTCTTTCATAATCTTTCATTGCACCTAATGGTATTAATGGAATAATATTCATTAATGAAGCACCTCTTTTTTTAACTTCATGTGCAATATCTACAATATGTTTATCATTTAAACCTGGAATCAAAACACTGTTAACTTTAACAATAATACCCTCTGCTACTACTTTTTCAATTCCTTTTAATTGATTATTAGATAATATATTAAATGCATCTTCACCTTTATAGACTTTACCTTCATAAACTACGTTAGAATATATTTGTTTACCGATTTCAGGATCAATAGCATTAACAGTGACAGTTATTGTGTTAATATTCATTTTACCCAGTTCTTCAGCTTTATCTGCTAGTAATAATCCATTAGTACTCATACATTTAATTAAATCTGGGAATTTTTTATCTGCTTGTTTGAAGAATTCAAATGTATCCTCATTAGCTAAAGCATCACCAGGACCTGCAACTCCAATTACAGAAATTGGCATTTCATTTATAGTTTTAGCAACATGTTCTATTGCTTGTTGTGAATTCATAATTTTTGAAGAAACACCAGGTCTTGTTTCACATGAATTAATATCTCTTGTGCAAAAATTACAATGAATATTACATCTAGGCGCTATAGGCACGTGTATTCTTCCTACTTTATCATGCATTTTTTCATTAAAGCATGGATGGGCTTTAGTTACATGAGCAAATCTTTCTTGATGGTTGTTATTCATATTCATCACTTCCTTAGATAAATAA
This sequence comes from uncultured Methanobrevibacter sp., assembly GCA_902795935.1. GTDB lineage: Archaea > Methanobacteriota > Methanobacteria > Methanobacteriales > Methanobacteriaceae > CADBMS01. The sequence continues at coordinate 4,727 of CADBMS010000191.1, read as the reverse complement.
AAAAATGTTATATTTCTAATTCTTTAACCATATTATGGCCCTTTTTAATCCAATCTTCATTTAATAATTCATCAGTACTGACAATTGCAACAATATCATCATTAGAAATATCTTGAATGACATTAAATCCTTCAGGAATTATCCTAAAAATAGCATCATACAATTTACGTCTAAGATTTTGACTTGGATCATCTATAACTAGATTATCCAAATCTATTGTCGGATTGTTAATAATTATTTCATATCTACCTGGTTGTTGTATTTTTTCTCTACCTTCTAAATCCCATAATTTATTTAAAACATTAGGTAAATAATTTTCATCCAATACGAATAATTGAATTTGATTATCCTCTTTTTTTACATTATAATTACCAATATCATTAAATAAAATATGTTTTTGAGCTTTGTTTGGTTTAATAGCAATTATACAAACTGGACCTCTAGGATCAATAAATGCTTTAATATCTTTAATAGCCCGTGTAATTTGAAGATCTTGAATAATTTGTTTTATGATTAAATCATAAACTTCGGCACCTTTAGAATCATAACACTCTACAGACATCCTTTAGTCTCCTTAAACAATTTTATTCTTCATTACGTTTACCCATACCTGATACTAATAATGCTGAACCAACAGCTCCAATATATTGTGAATACTCTGGAACAATTACATTAATCCCCCCTAAAACATCACTAACAGCTTCAACTAATCCTTCTATTAAAGAAGTTCCACCTACTTGAATTAATGGTTCACGCACATCAATTTCTTGTAATTGTTGTTCATAAACTTGTTCTGCTACAGATCTACAAGAAGCAGCAGCCACATCTTGTTTAGAACTTCCAGCCGCTAGTGAAGTTACTAAATCTTGCATACCGAACACAATACAATAACTATTCAATGTAGCACACCTATAATCTCCTTTAACAGCTAATGGCCCTAATTCAGTTATATCAACACCAAGACGTCTAGAAGTTAACTCTAAGAATCTACCTGATGCACCTGCACAAATACCACCCATAGTAAAGTTATCAGGTATTCCATTATTTACAGTTATGACTTTGTTATCCATACCACCAATATCTAAAACTGTGGCTTCACCTTTTTGAGAGTCTGCAAGATATACTGCACCTTTAGAATTTACACTTAATTCTTCTTGTATAAGTTCTGCATTCATTTTATGACCAATAGTTAATCTACCATAACCAGTTACACCCATACCATCAATATCATCCATAGTATAACCAGTACCCCTCATGGCTTCATTTATTCCATTTGTAGCAGATTCTAAAACATCCGTTGTGGGTAACCACCCAGTTCCAATAACCTTATTATTTTCCATTAAGACTACTTTAGTAGTTGTAGAACCAGAATCTACACCTAAAGTTAATCCTTCTTGTTTTTCCCTTGCTAAAATATTTTTTCTAGCAACAACAGTAGATAATGCTTCCATACGTATAAATAATTCATCAGCCTTTGTTCTTTCAGTGAATGAATAAGTTACAACAGGAAGATTGGTGTTTTGCTGGATAAAACGTCTAATTTCATTTCTAACTAATGCTCCTTCAGCACATCTAAAACATGTTGCTATAAAAACAGCATCACAATCAGTTTTACCTTCAACAATAGATATTGCTCTTGCAATCATTAATTTAATCCCAGAACTTGCACAATTAAATCCAAATTTTTTATAAGCATCTTCAATATGATCAATATCAGTTACAGGAATAATTATTTCGGCACCAAAAGTTGATGCTGCTTTCACTATTTCTTTTTGAACTCCACTATATTCTGTTCCACATGAAATTTGAGCTATTCTAACCATTATGCTCCCCCAAGTTGTTTTAAAAAAGTAGTGATTTTATTTACAACATCTCTAGTTTCATCTTGATTAGTTGGATATTTTAATTCCAATGTAGGTATGCCTTTTTTTCTAAGATAAAAAACGGAAAGTTCATTACTCCTAGCACAGCCTATACAACCAAAACCGAAAGGTGATTCATCCATTATAATTGCTGCTTCTGCAACATCTATTAATGGACCAAATAATGACATCCTACCTCTTACACCAGAGGGTACTTCGATTGCAGCATATTTTAATCCTTTAATTGGATCTTCTTCAGTCATATTAAATGGCGGCGAATCTATTTCAGGGTCTATTACTTTTTGTTTAATTTGATTTTGTAATGATAATGGTTCATGACCAGATCTTTCAATTAAATCTTCCAATATTAAAGAATTAGGTGGGAACATTGCTATTTTCATTTGAATCCTCCATATAATTAATCATATATTCTAATAATAATTATTCATCTATTTCATCATTCAAATCCATAGATTTTGCGATTTCATGAAATTCATTAACTGGAATTTTTTGAGGTTCTTCAAGACTTACTTCTTTAGGATTTGCTAATGCTTCACCAACATAACCAAGCAATTTGAATTCTTTTTCTAATTGATGAAATCCTTCCCTAGCAGCACCCCTATGACCTCTACATCGTCTAGGATCTCCTGGTGGAAACCCCCTATCTTTTATGAATATATTAAATTCATCCATATTTCTAGCTTCTTCAACTGCTTTTTTTACCACATCTGGTTCACCATGAACCATTGCACCATAACATGTTGATTTTATTGTTAATGGAAGTTTTAACATGTGTATTTTTTGTACTAATTCAGATGAACTTACCCCTGAAGCAGGGCCAAGAATAATCATCTTTGTATCCAAATCTTCTTTAGATTCATTTTTCAGTGACATAAATTAGTTCCCCCTCTTTTAATTTTTTCAAATTCTCAATACCTTTGGTTATTCGACCAATAATATTTGTTGCATTGAATTTTTCACCTGTTGGACCATATTCATCATTATCATCAAATCGCATACCTATTAATCCAACATTTTTACGAGACATATTAGTTATTCCAATAGTTCCGCCAACATATGTTTCAGGATTATTTTCAGGTTTTAAACCTTTAGCTTCTGATTCATCACCATTAAACATTACTAATCCCATATCAGATACTGCAAAATAAACTTTTAATGATCCTAAAGGAGCATCTAACAAACCAGTTATTTTTTTGAAATATCTTACAGAACGTGGTGCTTTATCCGTGAACTCTATTTCTATCAATTTATCAGGTTTTATTCCCAGTGTTTTTACTTGTTTTTCCTGAATAATATTCATTGTAAATCTTGGGTTTTGTTCAACAATTAATGCATCATCATCAGTTAAACCATCACGTATATGTTTGATACTATGTTTTTTTAATAAAACTTCAGCTTCTTTTTGCATCAAACCAAGAGTCATTATTCTTTCAGGATTGGTTTCAATAGTGATTTGATCGCCTTCTTTTGCAATATCTATTAATTCCATTCCCTTAGTTATATTAGCCACAACCGTATGGTTTGGTGTTGAAACACGGTCTTCCCTATAAATATAAACATTTCCTTTACCAAATCCAGTATTTCTTATGGTTACAGTTCCTCTTTTTCTTTGATCTATTAATTCTGGTGCTTTTTCTAATCCATTCAGTTCATAGAATCCTAAAAATGTGTTTGTATCATAACTTACATCAATTTTATTGTTTCTTGTTAAAGCTAATAAATGATCTGCAGATTCTGGTGATTCTTTAAGAGGTTCTATTACTGCATATGTGTATATCTGGTTACCATCTTCAAGTTTAGTGTTAATATCAGTGATTGTTTTACTTTTAGTTAAACTACTTCTTTCAGTCATAGGTTCGATTGATTTTATTATATCCCTATTGGTTAATTTTTCTAAAGTTCGTTTTCCACCGACAATTGTTGCAAATATTCCTTTATTATGTTTTGGAACACCATATATTGCTTTATGATCTTCTTTAACTAGTATTATATGTGTTGAGTCTTTTGAAAATCCTGCTAAACTTAAAACTACATCTCCTTCTTTGTATTGGTATTCTTCCATTGTTGGTTCAAAATCAGTACTTATAGGACCTATAGCTAATTCATCAGAGGATATCCATCGAATGGCAGTGTTTGCAAATTCTTTATATCTGTTTTTCCATAAGTTTATAATCTCTTTAGAATCTGAATTTTCAATTGTTTGTAAAATTATACTACCTTGATTTGTTTTAATTTTATATTTATCGACGTGACTTTCAAATTCCTCAGTTCCATGTATTATGGTCAGAATTGTACCTTCCTGATAAGGTGCATTCGCTGCTATTATGGCATCTTTTATTGTAGAACCATTTTCTAGTTCTACTTCTTGGCCGTTGACCCCTATTAACATCACAGTACCCTCTTTATTTTTTTATATAAAATTTAGAATATTAAATTAATTTAACATATTAATTTTATTATTAAAAGATATTAGTATTATTCTTTTTTTCTGAAAATTTTTCGAACAAAAATCCATTATTCTTCTCTTATACCAACTATTCCTCTTTTTTTAAAATCAAATAATATTTTTTTACTATTTTTATGAGTTATATATAATTTTTTTTCAGAAATGACTTCCCCTACAACTGAACTATCCATTTTAACCTCATTTAACAATGATATGCATTCTTCTTCACATTCTGGAGGTATAGTTAACACGAACCCTGCCCCAGGATATACTCTTAACCAATCTTCCCAACTTATATTTTTATTTTTTGGTATTTTAGTTAATTCCACAGTTGCTCCAACATTTGATGTTTCCAGTAACATACCTAATGTGCCGAGTATTCCAGGATTACTTATATC
>CADBMS010000190.1 GCA_902795935.1 uncultured Methanobrevibacter sp. | reverse complement strand
TGAAGAAGCAAAAGCATTCGACCAAATACCGCTCAAAAAAAGAGCTAAAAAAAGGGACATTACAGATTAAATAGTCAAACAATTTTTTAGAAAAAACAATATATTCAAAAAGAAATAATGTAGAATCAGTAATAAGTGTAAAAAGACTATTCCAAGGAACCAATCACAGCAGAAGCCTAAAACTATCAAACAAAGAAACAAAATTCAAAAACACAATCTACAATATATACCAAACAACACAAAAAATAAAAAATAGGATTTCTACAAAGCATAATAAATAAAAAATGCTAATAATAAAATACTTGGAATTATAAAATATACTCATAATAGAGGGAGATGTTTAATATGGTAAAAATATTAAAATGTGAAAAATGTGAAAGTATTATTCAAGTTTTTGTTGAAGGAGATACTAATGCATGTGATTCTCATATGATTGAAATTCCAGTAAAAACTGAAGGAGAAAAAGCCTCTAAACATAAACCTGTTATAGAAATTGATGGTGATAATGTCACTATAAAAATAGGTGAACTACAACACCCTATGGATGAAAATCATTATATTCAGTTTATTCTTCTTGAAGTTGCTGATGAACAATATACTAAGTATTTTAAACCAGAAGATATTCCAGAAATAAGTTTCACCATTGCTGAAAATAAAATATCTAAGGGTATTGTTGCAAAAGCATTCTGTAATATTCATGGATTATGGTCTAGTGAATAAAATCATCAAAAATTTTTATTTTTTTTTATTGATAAATATTATTTTTTAGAATTATTATATGGAGATGTGTAATTATGTTAAAAGGTACTGATACTTTAAAACAAGGATTCGCTAAAATGGTTAAAGGTGGAGTTATTATGGATGTTGTGAATGCTGAACAAGCAGCTATTGCGGAAGATGCTGGTGCTGTAGCTGTAATGGCATTAGAGAAAGTACCTGCGGATATTCGTGCTGCAGGTGGTGTTGCTCGTATGGCAGATCCTAATAAAGTTACTGAAATTGTTGATGCTGTTTCAATACCAGTTATGGCTAAAGTAAGAATTGGTCATTTTGCAGAAGCTCAAATTATTCAAACTTTAGGTGTTGATATGATTGATGAGAGTGAAGTTTTAACTCCTGCAGATGATACATTTCACATTGATAAAAAACAATTCACAATTCCTTTTGTATGTGGTGCACGTAACCTAGGCGAAGCATTACGCAGAATTAACGAAGGAGCAGCAATGATTCGTACTAAAGGAGAACCTGGAACTGGTAATATTATTGAAGCTGTCCGCCATATGAGAATTATGATGAGCCAAATACGTGAAATACAAAACAAAACTGAAGAAGAACTATGGAAAATAGCACGTGATTTGGAATCTCCATTAGAACTTGTAAAAAAAACTGCAGAATTAGGTAAATTACCAGTAGTTAACTTTGCAGCAGGAGGAGTTGCAACACCTGCAGATGCAGCATTAATGATGCAATTAGGAGCAGATGGAGTATTTGTAGGTTCAGGTATATTCAAATCAGATTACCCTGTAGAATTTGCAAATGCAATAGTAGAAGCAACAGCACACTATGATGACCCTGAAATACTAACAAAAGTATCTAAAGGTTTAGGAAAACCAATGCAAGGAATAGAAATTAATACACTAAAAGAAACAGACCTTATGCAAAATAGGGGACACTAAAAACAATTTAATCATTAATTATTTTATTTTTAATCTTAATTCTTTTTTTTAATATATTAATATCCTATCAATAAAATTAATGTGATAAGATGGTATTTGATGAAATACAAATAATGGAAGATAATCAAACTCCTAAAGGCAGAATTGATTTAATTGGCTGTGGAAGATTAGGTTTAAAAATTGGAATAAACTTGATACAAGTTCATCGAGGAGGTCCTAAAGTTATTGGTGCATTTGATGGACAAAAAATTAGTAATGGAGATATACCTTTCACACTCATAGGTGCTAAACCTGGAAAAAATAAAGTTGATTTCTTAAAACAATTATGTACACATGATGAAAATTTTAGAAAAATAGAAAATTACCCTGAATATATAACTGATGATAACTTGGATTTAATTAAAGGTGATGTTGTAATTATTGTAATCGCTGGTGGAAATACAATACCTACAACTAGTAAAATCATCAAACATGCTCAAAAAAGAGGAGCTATTACAATAGGAACTGCTGGAATATTCGGTTTTGGTAATGAAAATATTGAAATAAAAGATATCTCTGAATATGATGATAATAATCCTGCAGTTGAAGAATTAAGATCTCAAGGAATAACTGAAAACCATTTAATTGTATCAACAAATAAATTAATCCGAAATAATGAACCTATAACTCCATATACTTTAGATGAAATTGCTAAAATTATCACAATTAATGCTTTAAAATTACTAAAAGATAAAGTCTCTAAATAGATTATTAAAATTCCTTAATTAAATATGGATGGGGGGTTTATTATAGATTTAAGTAAAAAAACTAATGAATTAATAGAATGTGAAGACTGTGTTGACACTTCAATAAAAAAATTTTCACCACTAAAAGAAGTAATAGATTTTAATGAACTTGATGAAGGTTATTTACGTTGTATTTGTGGAAAAAGGCCTTTAGATATTGTTATGAGTCATATTTTAAAAATCATGATTGAAGAAAAGGTTGTTCCAGAAACAGCAAATCTAAGACATAATTCTCCTGTACCCCTATTATCTTTTTATCATAGTACTTTAAATCCACAATTCATAGGAGAAAATCTTTTAATATTAGTTCATCCAGATTTCACAAAAAATTCTTCTTCAAGATTAATAAAAGAAGTACCTGAAGTTAAATGTGTTCTAAAAGGAGACCCTCAAAATTTAGTAGGTCAATTAGATAAAGATTCAGATATTAATCATTTTGAAATTTTAGATGGTGATGATACTCAGATAAATGTTATGATAACATTACTAGATGAAAAAATCATTATATTAAAAAACCAATCTAAACATCATATTGAAGTAGCCATGACTACTGAAGTTAAATTAATGCAACTACATAATTATTTAATCGATAATAATATTAAAAAAGGAGTAGCTATTGATTGTATGTGTGGACTTGGAGCTTTAGGAATATATTTACTTAAATATGGTTTCAAAAAAGTAATTTTCAATGATATTAACCCCGAGATGATTGAAGCATTAAAGAAAAATTTAGAAATTAATAATGTTTTAGATGGTTTTGAAATTCATAATGAAGCTTTTGAAGATTTAGATATAAACCATGTTGATTTATGTGTAATAGATGCTTATCCAAATTCAGATATATCTAAAATTATTGAAAAAGCAGAAAAAATAGCAGATAATCAAATAATCATTTAATAAATTTAATAAAACAAATAAAAAAATAGAAGAAAGATAAAAATATTAATTTGTACGGAATCTAACTTTAACTTTACTAATTTGCATTCCTTTCCCATAACTTAGTTGATATTTATTTTCTGGATATCCTGTAGTCCATATTGTCTTTTGTGATTTACCATTTTTTTTAAAATATATTTGGGTATAAAATTGATTTCCAGTAAGATATTTGCCTTTTTTAGAACTAGTCTTCTTATAAACAGATATTCCTACAAAACTTAAATCTTTATATGTTAGTTTTTCTGTTGAGATTGTATATCTACCTGTTTTTTTAGTGACTTTTTTATATTTAGTCTTTAATTCCACTGTTTTATATTTTGCTTTTTTATTGGTTGTTGAGTTTGCTGCAGTAACAGATCCCATTGTTAAGCCAATAACTGCAATAACTAAAACAATTAATAAAATTATTTTTCTGTTATTCATAATTAACTTCCTAATTATATAAGTAATATTATTATGTATCTTATAATTTATTAACCTTGTTGAAACACCATTTGGTTTTCAACAAGGTTATAATTTTAGAGTCACTCATAATAATTCCTTAATTAATAATATGGCTTTGTAGAATCCTATTTTTTTTATTTTTATTTTTAATTTCATTATTTTAAAATTGATATTAAATTATTTGCAAGTTTTCAAAACCACAAAATTTTTTACATAGCCATATACAAAGAAATCATCCCTAAAACACACAATACTAAATGTATTTTTAGTAGGGCTAATCACAGCACTCTACCACAACTCAAAAACAGCACTACAAAAGCTTTCCGAAAACTAAAAAATCAAGCACCCTAAACTTGTTATTATAATTTTTAAACTCCACTCTACAGCATCTAAAACCAGAAGTAACATATATTCTCCTATCCATATTGAGAATATGAATAAGCTCCAATCACTACAATAATAATGAAATGTGTAAATATTATTATGCAATTCGCTCTTGGTCCTGCACGCACGAATAAAGAAATAATTTATTAGTTCAATCAATAATTATCTTTTTTATGTTGAACATTTATATTGATGAAATTTAATAATTATTTAATATAATAATTCTTTATATGGATGGTTTGGGAATATGAATAATAGAGTTGAGATTGCTCGTGAGTTTGCAGAGGCTATACAATCTGAGGATATCGTTAAAATCATTTTATTTGGTTCTGTTGCTCGTGGAGATGATACTGAAGATTCAGATATTGATATTTTAATTGTCACAACTAACTCAGACCGGTTAAGTGATGAAATTAACAGTCTTACAACGGATATTATTCTTGAAAAAGATGAATTCATTTCTCCCCATGTTATGAGTGAAGAACATTACAATAAAACAATAGATTATCCATTTTTAACAAATGTGCTTAAAGAAGGTGTTGAAATTGGATAAAGTTATGGATGCTCTTAATGTTGGTAAAAGTAATTTAATATCTGCTAAAGCATTATTTGAAGTAGGCCAATATCGTGATTCTGTTACTATGTCTTATTATGCAATGTATTCCGCAGCCTTAGCATTATTGCTTAAAAAAGATATTTCTCCAAAAAAAAACATTCCGGAACTATGAGACAATTAGCAAAAGAATATGTAAAAACAGGATTATTATCTAAAGATACTTATGATTTTATTAAAAAAGGAATGGCTGATCGTAATAAATCAAGTTATGATTATTCTGCAGTTTTCACTGAAGAAATAGCGGAAGAATATATTTCTAAATCAGAACAATTTATTAACGAAACTGAAACATTACTATAAAAAAACTTTTTTTACTTAACATATAAAGAGTGTGGCCCGCAATTTGCATATGTTTTTTTAGTTTTATATTACTTATTTTTTTATTTTTATTATTTGGGGGGGGGCTAATTTTATATTTGGGTGTGGTAAATATATTATATATTGATTAACATATATTTTAGGGTGCTTGATTTTTTAGTTTTATATTTTAATGACAAAAAGATTAGTTGAGAAAGTTTACTTATTTGTAATTTTAATATATCTATTTTTTTTAAAAAATAAGGGTATTTAGAAAAAATTTATAATATTTCAGTCCTGAACCATTACTAATTTACCTGTATCAGGGTCTCTATAAACTTTTCCTACTTCGGAGTAACCCGATTCTTCTAATGATGAACTTGCACTGTTATTATTATTAAAATCTTCTCCAGTACTTACTTGTGATGCTGCTTTTTGTGCTTGAGATTCTTGAGTTTTAGCCATCATATCTGGGTTAATCTGTAATGCCATAATGGCAAATACTAAAAACCCTAATGCCAATACTAACATTGCATCAGAAAGATTTGAAATCCCTGCCATAGGGTCTTCATCACTATCATTATCACTAAAACGTTTTCTTTTTCTTAACATATACAACACTTTAACATGTTCTTATTTAGGTAATTAATAATTAAAAATCATTTAATTTTTCTAATATGGTCTCTGCAATTGTTTCAGTTGTACTTAAATCACTTTCATACCATTGTTTCCTATATTTTGAAACAATAAAACCTAATGCTCCAATAGTTAAACCAGTAACAGTAGTATCAAATGCAATGGTTAAAGATTCAGCTAAAGTAGTAATATCTCCACTACCTAAAGCAGAAAGTCCAGGTCCTAAAGGTATTAAAGTACCAAGTAATCCGAAAATAGGTCCTAATCTTATTAAAATATCTGTTTTAGAAGTAACTTTAAGTAAATTACTTTCTTCTTCTTCAATTAATTTACTAGCAAATGCGTCTCTTGATTTGGGACCTAAATTATAATTATTAGTTATTTTAACAAGAATTTCTTTTTGTTCATTATATAACTCACTCGAATTTATTATATTTTTTAATTCTTCAGGATTATTTGTTTTAGAAATATCTTGTAATAACAATTCTAATTGTGCTGTTTTTAAAGGTTTTTTAGTGAAATGTTCGTTTAAAAAACCACCAAAGCTTAAAATAGCATAAATTAAAAATATAACTAAAATAATCACTACTGGTGCTAGTAAACTCTCTGAAACAATATGAATAAATGATGTTAAAATTGATGTACCTTGAAGTATCATTTTTTGTCTACCACCAAATTTTATAATTCTAATTTTCTTTAATCATTTTCTTTTTAACTTTTTTAGAACTCTATCATTATTTAAAACACCTAAAACAAGTATTATTCCAATAATAATAATCATATACATAACTTGATATGTGGGTGTTAATATTAGAAAAGATCCAAACATACTATAATCTAAACTTCGAACATTATAAAAAGTTAAAGCGAAAATAAGCACTAAAATAAATTCTAAGAACATATATTCCCCAATAACTGCATAATATGGTCTTTTAGTATTATTAAATATTATAGAAATTCTATAAACTAAAAACATAACTACAATGGATAAAATAGATAACTCTAAAGATGATAATAATAAATTGTCTATTTTTAATCCTAAAGATATTATTCCAATCGATAAAAATGAAGTTAAAATAATTCCAAATAATACTGATTTATCATTCTCAATATTATATTTTTTACCAACATTAACAAAACGAATACTGATTATTAATATTAAAAGACTAACTAATCCCAATAAATAAGGAATTATATCAATTATTTCAGTTTGTAAATTTAAACTAGGACAAACGAATGATAAAATAAATATTATCATAGCGTAAATCAATGTTAAAAAAATAAATTTAATCGTATTAAAATCATATTTTCTAACTAAAAATGCAATATTAGTAACAAATAATAAAACAAAAACAATCAGATATTCAAAAATTAAATCCATCATAAATTATCACATTTTAGTTTAATTTATTAATATACTTTTAAAATGTGATTATATAAACATATCGAATAAATTAAATAACAATATATTGCATTAAAATTAATAATAAAAAACCACTAAAAATCAGTTAAAAATAAAAATATTGATAAAAAATAATTAATTAATTATTTTCCATCATTTTAAGAAAATTTTCACGATAATATGAAAATATAGTAAGTACTATCAAGAGTATTAATCCCCAAACACCTACAACTTTAAAATTTTCTTCATCGATTGATAACTTTTTAACAACAGCACTATTAGATGGACTAGAAGTACTTGCAGGTTTGCCTCCTGCAGAAGGATTTTCTGCAGAATGTGCTGATGAACTAGAACTAGAATCACTAGACATAATAGAACCACTAGAAATACCATTTGAACTTACATATAATCCAGCATTACTAGAACCACTTCCAGATCCAGTACCATTGCCTGATCTTGAATTTAAACCTGATCCAGCACCACTTCCATATCCAGTTCCAGTACCACTTCCAGTTCCACTTCCATATTCAGTTCCATATCCAGTTCCAGTACCACTTCCAGATTCACTACTAGAATCAGTATTACTTTCTGAATAACCAAAATATTCTCTAAGATATTTGTTTAATTCATCAGAATTTATTTGAACATAATCTCCCCAATTCATTATTGTACGTTTATCTTCACCAACACTAAATTGATAATCTTTTAAATCATCACTAGCACCAGTACCAGAGAGATCTAAATAACCAATTCCTCCTTTAAATAATACGTTATATTTTTTTCCATTAATATTTATAGTAGCACTAAAATCAGGTAAATCTGTAACACCATTGCCTTTAGAACCAATAACAGAAGCAATAACATTGTTTCCATTTTGAAGGAATTTAATTGAAAATCCATTTTTCATATAAAATTTATAACATAGATTTTTAGCGAAATTTCTTCCAATAGGAAATCCATTCATTCCAATAGATCGCATATCCATACCATTTGTTGTAAAGAAATTATTTTC
>CADBMS010000189.1 GCA_902795935.1 uncultured Methanobrevibacter sp. | reverse complement strand
TAATATATTAAGTTTACTACTTTTAAATCAAAAATAAAGCAAAATTAGAAAATAAAAATTACAAAAATTAAAAATAAGAAAAAAAAAACAAATAACTCAAGTTTTTGAAAGAGCCTACTATTTTATCCCATTATTTTTTTAATATCTTCTTCAGGGGTGCTTATTAATCCTAAATTGAATTTATCCACTAGGACGTTTAAGATATCATCGTTTACCCATGCTGGAAGTATTGGCCCCATTAACATATCTGTTTTACCTAAATGTAAGAGAGTCCAGAGGATTGCAGCTGCTTTTTGTTCCATCCAACTTAAAATTATTGTTAATGGTAATTCATTCAATTCACATTCAAATAATCCACATAATGCTACTGCTAAATCAATAGCAACGATTGCATCATTACATTGACCTAAATCTAATAATCTTGGTATTCCTTCAATATCTCCAAGATCTAAATCATTGAATCTGAATTTACCACAAGCTAATGTTAGAATAACTGTGTCTTTTGGTAATTTTTCAACAAATTCTCTGTAATAATTCATTTTTGGATGGATTGTATCACATCCGCCAACTAAAAAGAATCTTTTAATCTTACCTGCTTCCACTAATTCTTTAATTTTAGGGGCAAGGGATAATATTGTACTTAAACCAAAACCAGTAGTTATTGTAGTTAATTCTTCTGCTTCTAGTGATTCAAGTTCTTTTGCTTTTGCAATTAATGGTGAAAAGTCGTAATCTTCAATTACTTTTCCATTTGGTACTTTAACTATATCCATTGTAAATAATCTATCTGCATATTCATCTTTAGGTATAAGAACGCAGTTACTTGTTCCTAATATGGCAACATTATATTTGCTGAATATTTTTTTCTGATCAAGCCATGCTCTGCCTAATTGTCCTGCCAAACATTCATATTTGTTTAATTCTGGGTATCCATGTGCAGATATCATTTCACTGTGTGTGTATACTTTTATACCAGTTCCTTCGCATTGTTTTAGGAGTTCTTCTAATGCTTTTAAATCATGTCCAGTTACTAGTATTCCAGGTCCTTCTTGTGCACCAACTTTTACTTCTACAGGTGTTGGTTCTCCAAATTTTTCGATATGTGCTTCTTTAAGTATTTTCATAACTTTTAAATTTATTTCTCCTGATTTTAGCCCTAATGATATAAGATCATTTATGTCGAAGTTTACATTAGTTAAGGTTGAGTATAATCCTTTTGTTAAGAACTCATCAATTTCTGCATCAGTTTTACCTAATTCTTTTGCATGATAGTTGTATGCGGATATTCCTTTAATTGCAAAGAGTAAATTATCTTGTAGTCTTGCAACGGTATCTTCTTTTCCACATACTCCTTTTTTAGTACATCCAGTTCCTTTTATAGTTTGGGAGCATTGATAACAAAACATTTCCTTTCACCTATGATTTTTATTTTTTGTGACCTATTCCTTTTGTTTTGGTCTTACTCATATTCTTCTTATTAGTTAAATTTAAAGTTTTTGTTACTTTTTTAGGGTAAAATGTAACAAAATATATTAGATAAAACAAACACACACAAATTATGAATCAAGAACTAATAAACACACTAAAAAAATTAGACCTAACTACATATGAAGCAAAAGCATACTTAACACTAAATTCGATAATAACCGGAACAGCAATAGAAATATCAAAAAAATCACAAATACCAAGAGCAAAAATATATGACACACTAAAAACCCTAAATAAAAAAAATTTCATAGAAATAAAACAAGAAAAACCACTAAAATACACTGTAATACCACCAAAAATAGCATTCACACAACACAAACAAGAATTAATAAAAACTCTAAGCAAAACTGAAGAAAAACTAATTGAAATACATGAAAAAAAAATATCACAAATACAAGCCCCAGTATGGTTAATACCAACTGAAGAAAAAATAACAAACAAAGAAATAGAACTGATAAAAAGTGCTAAAACAAAAATAAATATGAGAATAGGATTTTTAACAGAAAATGAATTAGAATTATTAATAAAAACATTTAAAAAAACAAAACAACATGTAAAAATAAAAATACTTGCAAATAAAGAAATCTATACCAACAAGGAGAAAATAAACATAATCCAAGAATTACAATCAGCAAAAATAAAAAACCTAAAAATACAAGAAACGAATCTGCCATTTGTTAAACTAATAATTAAAGACAAAAAAGAAATGTTCCACATATACGCAAAACAAGACTTTGAACTTAAAACACCAATAATTGACAGTTTAATGGGAGTTTGGAACCTATATGAAGAAGTCACTGAAAATTATGATGAACGATTCGAAAAACAATTCAAAGCTAAAGAAAGAAAAACTGAAAAAATAAAAATTTTAAAATAAACTTAAAACTTTTATTGTAGTACAAATCCTCCATTAGGGGATATTACTTGACCAGTTAAATAAGGCGCTTCTAAGATATATTCTAATGCACCAGCTATATCAGATACATCACCTATATGTCCTAATGGTATTGTTGCTGCAAGTGCATTTAATTCATCCTGGTTTACTCCACGTAACATATCAGTCATTATCATACCTGGTGCAATTGCATTTACACGAACTTTTCTAGATGAAAATTCTAATGCTAATGCACGCATTAATCCAATTACTCCCGATTTTGCTGCACAATAATCTGCTTGATTTATTACTCCAGTCATTCCACCTATGGATGATGTACAAACTATTGATGTATCACGATCTACCATGTATGGTAATGCTAAGTGACACATATGCATCATACTAACTAAGTTTGTGTTAATTACATTTTCATAGTCTTCTGGTTGTAAATCAATAAAATTACAATTATTTGTTATTCCTGCATTATTTACTAATGCATCTATATTTTCTCCAAATGCTTCTATTGTAGCATCTACTAATTTTTTACAATCTTCAAATTTACTAACATCTGCTTGTACTGCTATTGCTTCAACACCATATTCATCTTTCAATTCTTTAACAATTTTTTCTGTTATTACTTTTGAGGAATCACTTCTATAATTAATAGCAACATTATAACCTAATTTTCCTAATGTTTTAGTCATTGCTGCACCTAATCCTCTTGATCCGCCTGTTATTATTGCATTTTTACTCATATTTTTTCCCCTAAAAATTAATTTAACATGGTTGAGTTCATTATTATGATAACTCGTTATTAATTATATAAAAATATAATAATAGGTTTCTACAAAGCCTAATTTATTTTTTTATTCAAACATTCTTCTAGTACATCTAGTTATTGCTCCTTTAGCTGCATTTGGCCCCATTAGTGTTCTTAATTCTTGAACTAATTCTTGTGGTGCAACTAATGTCATTGGATTAATTTCAGTATTGTCAATTAAATCAAATAACTCAGAACCTTTAGTTTTTTTATATTCTTCCATTCCAGATAATATATCTCTTGTTGCATTAATCATTTTTTGATTTTCATCTAGCTTCATTGATTGTGTACTTTTGAATAAAACATCACTAGGTAATGCTTTAAACATTCCTGCCACTCCAGATGTTTCTATCAATGAAGATATAGTTTGAAGCGATATTAATGCTTGTGTGTCTATTAATGCAGGTGTTGCTTTAATAACATCTCTTGTTATGGTATAAAATTCAAATATGGCGGCTGCAGTTGTAGCAGTTATTAAAGAACCCATATCTGATACTGCAGAAGTAACATCTCCTGCTACAATATGAGGTTTTTTACCACAACTTTCTGCTAGGTCTATGAGTTTTTTCATTTGATTGTCAGTTACTGATATTACTCCTTCAGTTGTTTCACCACTAATAACATAATGCTCATGTTGAGGTGTACCAGGCACTGCTGCTGGATGTAATGAAGATATACCAATATCTGGTCGTTTTAGTTTCAACTCTCCACTTAAAACAACATATAGTAATAATGATGGTTGTGTACATGTGGTTGCAATTATGCCATTTTCAGGTATGTGTTCTATTATATTTCTAGCAATATCAAATGTTTTTTGTCCAAATGGCGTGAACAAAACTGCTATTTCTGCATGTTTCGCTGCTTTTGCATCATCACTTGTAACTTTAACCCCCGCATCTTCCACAATATTCCAATGTTCTTCTGTCAACATGGATCTATCGGGCTCTGCTAAGATTACATCATGACCTGCTTGTGCATATTCAATTGCTAATCTACTTCCTCCATATGGTGCACTTCCACCAAATGTTTCAGGAAGATTAAGTCGATCTAGATAGACTTCTTGATTTCCTGCTCCATAAACTGAAATTTTCATATTTTAATCCTCATATTTATTGCATATCACTCTAGGTCCTGCTATTAGTTGACATTAGTATGTTGACTTAAGAATATTCAATTGGCAATAACCTAAAATATTATTTTCATATATATATATGTTCGTATTAGTTATAGAACTAATGGATTGTAGGAGATACTAATATAATATAAACTTTTTTCGTCTAATATATATTAATAGTTTTTTACAGAAAAAATATGTATGGGTATTTTTTTTAAAATATAAACTTTTTATCACAAATTTAACAAAAAATAAAATATCAAACATTAAAAAATCGGATTAATTAAACATATTATAATATGTTCTAATGGGGAACAATGAAGAATAAAAATACAAAAACCAGGCCATGTGGTAAATGTATTTCATCCTTCAAAAAGATGAATCCCCATATTAAAGTGGCATTAAAAGACAAAATTTTCTCCTTTTTCTAGTAGGCAATAAAAAAAGAAAGAAATAAAAGAAGTTGCAACCCAATACAACACTAATCATACAACTGTCTAACATTACCACTATGATAATATATGAGTTCTTTTTAACTAATATTTTTTTCTATAACAAATAGAATATATTTAAAAAATATAGTATCTAAAATACGAAATTTATTTCTGTTTAATAATAACATAACGAAACAAGATACCATAACATTACTCCACGACTACACCTATGGCTCAAGCACAGACACTGCATGCCAACATGGAATGGAAATGAACAAATAATTGGTCATTATAGGTAATTACTATGCAATATCTGGAAATAACGCTACAAGAATATTCAAAGTTACAGATAATGGTCATTTAACCTTAGAAAAGATAACATTAACAAGGATAAGGGCAAGAAGAAAAAATAGGTTCTAGTACTTTGAATGTTGGTGGAGCAATCAGTGCAAGGCACTCAAACATAACCATAACACAATCCCTACTGCAAAACAACCAAGCAACATATGATGGTGGAGTAATCTATGACTTTTCTGATTATTTAACTGTTAATCATAATATTTTTAGGTGATTGATTTTTGTTGTTGTTTAACTCTGTAATTTGGGCTTGTTTTTATTGGTTATTGGATTATTTGTTTTTTCTTTTTTAAAATACATTTGTTAATTTTTTTATTTTTATTTAAAGAGTCTGTTTATCGTTAAATTTATATAATTTGAGT
>CADBMS010000188.1 GCA_902795935.1 uncultured Methanobrevibacter sp. | reverse complement strand
CCCGTTTGAGGCAATTATTTTGTGATGATTTTCTAGAATCGATAATCTTAAATATTTCTTTCAATAAAATATAATTTGAGTCTGATTTATCTAAATTTAATCTGTTTTGCATTTTTTTCACTAAATAACTATATTTTACTCAAATTATATAAATTTAACGATAAATAGACTCTTTAAATAAAAATAAAAAAATTAACAATTGTATTTTAAAAAAGGAAAAATAATTAACTCAACAAACAATAAAAATAAGACCAAATTACTGAGTTAAACAACAACAAAAATCAAGCACCCTAAAAGAGTTATTATTGGCATTTTAAATTTTAGATGGTTTATTTAATTGTTCTGAAATAATTTTTTCACGATTAATTTCACTATCACCATAATCAAAATGTTTAACTTGTATAAAGTTTATATTACTATTAAGAGTAGTTTTGTATTTATTTATCATAAAATATTATCTGTCATTACTCATTAAAGTAATTAATTATTTTAAATAAATATTTTCTAAAATAAAAGAAAATTAACAAAAATTAATACACAAATAACTTCAAACATCCAAAAAGAATAAAATCAAAAAAAAGCCTATATAAAATTTTACAGACTCAAATAAAAAATAAGTGTAGTATTGATTAATTTTTTAACCAATACTTGTAAATAATATTCTTTTTGCTAAAAGTATATCATTTAAAATTGAGCGGTATCATACGATACCTTGAGCATTCATAGCTTCAACTACTTTTTTGAATCCTGCAATGTTTGCTCCAGCTACATAATTTTTATTCATTCCATATTCATCTGCAGCTTCTGCAATATTTGCAAATATTGTTTCCATAATATTTTGGAGTTTTGAATCAACTTCTTCAAAGGTCCAAGATAATCTTTGTGAGTTTTGGGACATTTCTAAAGAAGAAGTAGCTACTCCACCAGCATTTGATGCTTTCCCTGGAGCGAATAAGATATCATTTTCTTGTAAATATTCAGTAGCCTCTATAGTGGTTGGCATATTTGCACCTTCAGCTACAGCTAATACTCCATTTTTTACTAAAGTTTTAGCATCTTCTAGTTGTAATTCATTTTGAGTAGCACAAGGTAATGCAATATCACATTTGATTGTCCATACGCCTTTACCTTCATGGTATTCCGCACTTTCTCTTGCTTCAGCGTATGTAGTTAATCTTTCTCGTTTTACTTCTTTTATTTCTTTTAATAACTTAACATCAATTCCTTCTGAGTCGTATATCCATCCACTTGAATCAGAACAAGTCACAGGTTTGCCGCCTAATTGTATGGCTTTTTCGATTGCATAAATAGCAACATTACCTGCACCAGATACTGCTATTGTTTTACCATTAATATCAATATCATTTGCTTTTAACATAGCATTGGTTAAATATAATAAACCATATCCTGTTGCTTCAGTTCTTGCAAGTGATCCTCCAAATGTTAATCCTTTACCAGTTAATACTCCTTCATATACTCCTTTAATTCTTTTATATTGTCCAAATAAGTAACCAATTTCACGACTGCCTACACCAATGTCTCCAGCAGGAACATCAGTATCTGCACCAATGTATTTGCATAATTCAGTCATGAAACTTTGGCAAAATGCCATAATTTCTCTATCAGATTTTCCTTTAGGATCAAAATCGGATCCTCCTTTTCCTCCACCAATTGGTAATCCAGTTAATGAGTTTTTGAAAATTTGTTCAAATCCTAAAAATTTTATGATTCCTATGTTTACTGATGGGTGGAATCTTAGTCCACCTTTGTAAGGTCCAATTGCACTATTAAATTGTACTCTGTATCCCGTATTTACTTGTACATTGCCGTTGTCATCAATCCATGGAACTCTGAATTTAATTTGTCTTTCAGGATTTACTAATCTTTCAAGAAGTGCATCTTTACGATAAACTTCTTCATTTTCATCTATAACTGCTTTAAGACTTTCTAAAACTTCTTTGACTGCTTGTTGAAATTCAGGTTCATTTGAATTTTGTTTAACAACCATTTCCATTATTTCATCAGTATATGACATATTAATTCCTCTTTTATACCTATTTGAAACTTTATTATAGGTATTGTACAATATACATTTTTTAACATTTAATACTTTCTAAAAATAAACATAATCATAATATTTTCAATTTTCTATATTAACTATTTATCTATTTATATAGATTTATATGTTATTTAAGTCTTAAATCTATTTTTTT
The DNA here is from genome assembly GCA_902795935.1 of uncultured Methanobrevibacter sp. GTDB lineage: Archaea > Methanobacteriota > Methanobacteria > Methanobacteriales > Methanobacteriaceae > CADBMS01. Next base: position 409 of record CADBMS010000188.1, on the reverse strand, counting down.
TTTAATTTTAATAATTATGAATTTTTTTAATAATATTTTAAATTATTGTTTACCTGTTATATGTCTATTAATACTTGTATAATGCTATTTTATATAATTAAATTAATTGAATTATTTTTAATAAATGTTTAATTATACATGGTTTAAGTCAAATAAAATTTATTTTTTAAGGTTAATAGTCAGTTTATATTAATTTTTACATTCAATTATCTTTTAAATATTCATGTATTCATGTTTTAATTATTATAATGGCTCTGTCTAAAATTGTCATGATGGCATGTGATCAATTTTGTTTATTTGTGAGTTGTTATATTGTTGTATTAATTTTTGGAATATTTTGAATTCACTATATTTGAAATAGATTATTGTTTACTTTTTAAATTGATTAAATCGTGTTTTGCAGTTAGTT
>CADBMS010000187.1 GCA_902795935.1 uncultured Methanobrevibacter sp. | reverse complement strand
ATTCTGAGTATGTAGTTAGAATTATATCTGAAAATTATGATTTGAATATAATGGATTTTTCTAGTTATGTTAGGGTAGCTCATGGAGTTAATAAAAAATTAATCCTAGCAGTAGTTGATGAAGAAGGAGATATTACATATTATAACATTGAATGGATTAGACCTTAAATATGTATTTATATAATTGATAGGTGATTTATTTGATTGATCCGTGGGAATCAACTGATTTTGATTATGAAAAAGTAATAGAACAATTTGGAATTAAATCTTTTCCAGATTTGATTAAAGAATTAGATAATCCACATAAATTAATGAGACGTGGTGTTATTTTTGGACATAGAGATTTTACAAATATTATTCATGCTATAAAAAATAAAAAAAGATTTACTGTGTTAACTGGAATGATGCCTAGTGGTAATATGCACATTGGTCATAAAATGATTGTTGATCAAATAGTTTGGTATCAAAAATATGATGCGAATATTCGTATACCTATTGCAGATTTAGAGGCATATTCTGCACGAGGAATAAGTTTTGAAGAATCTAAAAAATTAGCTATTCAAGAATACATTACAAATTATATTGCTTTAGGTGTTGATTTTGAAAAAGAAAATGTTACTACATATCTACAATCTAAAGAAAGTATAGTTAAAGATTTAGCATTTATTTTGTCTAAAAAAGTTAATTTTAATGAAATGAAAGCAATTTATGGTTTTGGGGGATCAACAAATATGGCTCACATGCAAGCACCATTAATACAAGTTTCAGACATATTACACACTGAATTAAATGAATTTGCTGGTCCAAAACCAGTTATTGTGCCTGTTGGTGTTGATCAAGACCCTCATATACGTTTAACAAGAGATTTAGCATATAAATTTAAATCACAATATGGATTTATTTCACCATCATCAACTTATCATAGATTCATGACAGGTCTTAATGGGGGTAAAATGTCCAGTAGTAAACCTAAAACTGCGATTTTTTTAAGTGATAGTTCTGAAATTGCAGAACAAAAAGTTAAAACTACTAAAACGGGTGGTCGTGAAAGTCTTAAAGAACAAAAAGAATTGGGTGGAGATCCCAATAACTGTGTTATTTATGAATTATTTTTATATCATTTAATTGATTCAGATGATGAGTTAAATGAAATTTATATTAACTGTAAAAATGGAACTTGTTTATGTGGGTATTGTAAAAATAAAGCTAGTGAATTAACAGTTAAATTTTTTGAAAAATTCAGTGAAAAACGAGAAGAAGCATCAGAGATTGCTAAAAATGTATTGAATAAAGATTAAAAGATAATGGGATTAATTATGTTAAATACTATTTTAGATGAAATCAAAAACATATATAATAAAAATAAAAAATTATTATTAGTAATCATTATTCTATTTGTATTATCATTAATTTTAGGTTATAGTGGATTACTTGATTCATATATGAATATAATTTACAAAGAGCTTAGTGAAAATATTTCTAATGGCAATATTGAATTAACAACATTATCGATTTTAAGATATAATCTATTAAGTGTTTTTATTAATTATTGTACTGGTATATTTTTTGGGTTAGGTTCTATATTTTCTTTAGTTCAAAACAGTGCGTTTGTTGGATATTTTGCTGCACAATCTGCATCTTCAGGTAAATTATTAGATTTTATTTTATTAATTTTACCTCATGGTATTTTTGAGTTTACAGGATTATTCTTTGTAACTGCAGCAGGTTTAAGAGTCGGTCATTTTGTTATTAGGATATGTGATGGTTTTATTAATGGAATTGCTAGTGCTAATTTGAAAATAAATCTAAAATATAATTATAACCATTATAAATCTGAAATAACAGAATCTTTAAAACTTCTTGTAATTTCTGTAATTTTATTTATTATTGCAGCTATTATTGAAGCTAATTTCACAATTAGGTTTTATGAATTTATAATTAGTTTATTTTAAGTATAAATAAAAATAATTAAGATATTTAAAACTGAAAGAAATAATATAATGAAGTGTTAAATTAAATGGCGATATTATGATGAAGTGTGTTTCATGTGGAAAAGAATTTGATGACAATGAAATTATTTACAATTGTACTAAATGTAATTCAATATTAGAAGTTATATGTCAACCTAATGTTTCACGAGATATTTTTGAAGGTAGAAAACAAACATTATGGAAATATAAAGAATTCATGCCCGTAGATCATTCTAAAATTGTTAGTCTTGAAGAAGGAGGAACTCCTTTTATTAAATGTAACACAATTGGAAAAGAATTAGGAATTGATTTATTTGTTAAAGTAGAAGGATCGAATCCAACTGGCAGTTTCAAGGATAGAGGTATGAGTGTGGGTATAACTAAGGCTATGGAATTGGGTGTTTCTACTGTGGGATGTGCATCTACAGGAAATACATCTGCATCTCTTGCAGCTTATGCTGCTAGGGCCGGTAAAAGATGTATTGTATTATTACCTTCAGGTAAAGTTGCACTAGGTAAATTAGCTCAAGCAATGTTTCATGGTGCTGAAGTATTCTCAATTAAAGGCAATTTTGATGAAGCTTTAGAAGCAGTCACAGGTCTTGCGTTAGAAGGTAACTTATACTTATTAAATTCTATTAACCCTTATAGATTAGAAGGTCAAAAATCCATTGGATACGAAATTGTTAATGATTTAGATTGGAAATCGCCAGATAGGATTATTTTACCTGTAGGTAATGCAGGAAATATATCTGCAATATGGAAGGGAATAAATGAATTTTATAATACTGGTTTTATTGATGAAAGGCCTATGATGACAGGTATTCAAGCTGAAGGAGCTTGTCCAATTGTAAATGCTGTTAAAGATGGAAAACATGATATTGAACCTATTAAAAATCCAGAAACTATTGCTACAGCGATTCGTATTGGAGCACCAGTTAGTGCAATTAAAGCATTAAGAGCTATACATGACTCTAATGGTTGTGCTGAAACTGTTAGTGATGAAGAAATTTTAGATGCTCAAAAATTACTTGCATGTAAAGAAGGAGTGGGAGTTGAACCAGCATCTGCAGCATCAATAGCAGGTGTTAAAAAATTAGTTGAAAATGGTAATATTGATAAAGGAGAACAAGTAGTTTGTATTGTAACAGGACATCTTTTAAAAGATCCTAATACTGCAATTAATGCTTGTGTAGAACCTATTGAAATTGAAGCAGATATAAATAAACTATCACAAATTATAAAATAATACTCATTATAGTAGTTAAACAAACTAATTTTATAGTTTTTATATAGTGTTTATGTTTATAATAATTGTGGGAAATATCGTTTTAGATAGGTTT
>CADBMS010000186.1 GCA_902795935.1 uncultured Methanobrevibacter sp. | reverse complement strand
TTCACTGACAAAGTCGACAACCCCACTTATTATGAAAACTGGTTAACAAAATTTTTTTTAAGATAAACTTAAAGTAAAATACTATAAGAAAAAAATCAAATAACTCAAGTTTTTGAAAGAGCCTTAAAAAATTAAGTTTAATAATATCGAGATTATTTTATAAAAAATAAATAAATGAAGTAATATATGGATTGATTTAATCTATTTCAATAATATTAGAGCTAAATTCTCCATACATTCCTTCGGTAGCATTTATTTCGTTAAGTTTTTCAACTAAATTTGGGTTTTCTTCCAAAATAGTTTTAATATTTGAACAAATATCTTTGTAAATTTTTTCATTATCTTCTATACTATTTTTTAAGTTAGAAGTTGCAACTATAACTTCTGAAAGTGAAGTTTCACCATTAATATATTTGTTCACTACAGCTGAAAACTCATTGGTGCTGTTTATAATGTTTTGAATGGTGAGTAATCTTTTATTTTGTAAGTTAATAAACTCTATTTCGGTCTGATTTTCTGTATTAGTTTCTGCAAGTTTAAGATATTCATTTTCCTGGTTAATTAAATTTTGTGATTTATTAACTAGTTCTTTTAATTTTTCTGCACCTTTAGCATCAGAGGTTTCAGTGTAATTTTTAAGTTCGTTAGTTGTATTTATGAGGTCTTTTTCAACAATTGATGCTTTTGTTAATGAGTCTTTTAATTGTTTGTCATTATTTGCAGAATATAAATTATATGATAGAATACCTGCAATTGCAATTATTAATACAACAATTATAGCAATAATAATATTCTTTTTTTCCATTTATTAACCTCCATTAGTTTAATATATTATATTTTAATTTGTTATATTTAATTGTTTATAACTATTAATGATAATTTTCACTCTATTTTACGATATAAATCCTTAAAATTCATAAATTTAAGTATCCTATATATTAAATAAATTGTTATTAAAATTAAAACTAGAATTATATTCCAATAACAACCATAAAAATTAATAAATAGGATTATAATAGAAACTAAACTAATAATGCATATTAATGATAATTCTGAGTCAAGAACTCCATCAAATAAGAACTCTGCAGGAATCAAAACAAGTATAATGCTTCCTAAAAGCCAGGTATAAATATTGATTTGATTATAATATTGATTAATAATAAACAATATTGAACATATTATTAATAATATTTTTTTATTTAAAAAATTTTTCATTTAATTCAATCAAATATATTCATTGTTTAATCAACCATCATCAATAAAATTCTCAATTAATCCACTTTTTAATTTTTTAATCACTATTAAGGATAATCTGCATATGGGCTGAAACCATCTTTAAAATGTTTACGTGTTTTTTCAAGTTCATTAGGAATATTTATTTTTTGAGTACAATGTTCAACACAAGATTCACAATAACTACATTTCTCTGCAGAAACTTTTTCATCACATAATTTATCATAATATAGTCTATAAATATTAGATTCGCTTTGATTTTTACTGGTATTATATAAATTAAAATATTCTGGTATGGGAATCATTTCAGGACAAGCATCAACACAGTATCCACATTCACTACAAGGAACTGCAACAGTTTCTTTAAGCTTTTTTGCCATTTTTTCTAAAAATTCAGTTTCATCTTCATTTAATACTTCAAAGTTTTCATATGTATTACAATTATCAAGTAAATCTTCAATACAATTCATTCCACTTAAAACCATTTTCACATGTTCAAGTGATGCACAAAATCTTATTGCAAAACTAGCTATTGATTTTTCAGAATTAAATTTTTTAAATTCATCTTTAATTTCATCTGAAGGATTTACAATAACTCCTCCTTTCAATGGTTCCATTACATAAACATCAAGACCATACTCAACACATAAATCATAACATTTATGGGCTTCAATCGAGGAATCTTCCCAGTCTAAATAATTTAATTCTAATTGAACAATATCTAATATGTCACTATATTTATCAAGAACCTTTTTTAATAGTTCTGAGTTGTCATGAAAACTAAATCCAATCTTTTTAGCTATTCCTTCTTCTTTCATTTTTTTAACATATTCAAATGTACCATATTGTTCGGCTTGTTTAAACCAAGGTACATTAATATTATGCACAAAAAATACATCAAAATAATCTATCCCCAATCTTTCAAGCATTTCTTCTACAAATTTTTCATTATCTTCTTTTGATTTTAAGGCCCATGTAGGCATTTTATCACAAATTTGATAGGATTCTCTAGGATATCTTTCAACAACAGCCTTTTTAATAGCTATTTCACTTTTTCCATCATGGTAAGCATAAGAAGTATCAAAGTAGTTAAAACCTTTTTCCATATAAATATCTACCATTTCATTAAATAAATCCTGATCTATTGAACTAGCTTTATTTTTATCAATTTGTGGAAGTCTCATACAACCAAAACCGAATTTTGATTTATAATTCATTATTAATAACTCCATTATTTGTTTATATTCTTAAATTTATTAAAAATCAGATGCAAATAGTATTTTAGTTACTTGAAATTATCATCACCATTAAATCTTGAGGTTAATCTATGAATATTTAATTCAAATTAAAAATTTTCAAGTTTTATATTTTATATTATTTTTGTAGTTTATTAAAAACTTTGGCTTTGTAGAAAACCTTTTTTTCTAATTTTTATTTTTGCACTTAAAATTGATTTTTAGCCTAAATTTCTGTAAATATCTATTTATTTTATTTACACTTGAAATACTGTGTATTGATTTTAAAATTAACTTATAATAAAGTATTTATAGTAAAATGGAGGATATATAATAGTATGAAATATAAATTAAAGAATCCTCCAAGGTGTTATTTGTTTTCAAAGCAATTAA
>CADBMS010000185.1 GCA_902795935.1 uncultured Methanobrevibacter sp. | reverse complement strand
TCTCAGACTGGTGCTGCTGCAGCATCACATACCCATACAGAAGCTGATATAACTGATTTACAAAATTATTCTTTAGATGGACATTCACATTTAGTATCTGATATTACTGATGCTTCAACTGAATTAGCATTCAAAAGTCATACACATACTGAAAGTGATATAACAGATTTAGGAAACTATGCACTTACAAGTCATAGTCATACTTTATCAGATGTTACAGATGTAACTGCGACAGCTTCTGAATTAAATAATACTGCTAATTCAACTCGTAATATTCAAATGCAATTAAATGATGCTCGAATGTACGGATTTTTTCCAAAATGGGAATATAATCATGAATATAATGTTGAAGATTGTGTAAAAATTCCTTGTTGTACAACAACACAATATTTAGAATGTATGGTTGCTGGTATTAGTGGACTTTCACCTGATTATACAAGTAATAGAACTATAAATTATTATGTACTTGATGGAAATATAAATACCAGAGTTACATATGATATTTATTTTAGTATAGATGAACTTGAATCAGTTTCAAATGGACAATGTTTTGTAGATGGTACTTGTGTTTGGATAGTTCAGGATATTCGTGACACTCGACCAATTGGTTCGATTACTCCTTTATTATGGAGACCACTGACAACATATGGTGCTTTTGAAAATTATGGTATTGGAATAGTAAATGAAACTACTTATTATGATGGATCTTCTAATAAAATATATGATTTAGAAACACCTAATTATTTATGTTTTATTAGATTGATTAAAAGAATAATAGGTTCAGCAATATTTACAGTAGATAATGCGGATAATAGATTTTTTGATTTAACTGGTAGTCGATCTATAGATGAAGCTTCTTCTAAATATTTATCTCATTTAGGAACTGCTTTAGTAGTTTTAGATTGGTGTTTTAATCCATTTAATTATTTAAGATCTGATAAAATTAATACAATTGATTCAAAAGCTTATAATTATATTAATCATATTTTAAATAACTATAATACAACTTATGGAGTTAATTTAACAGAAAATCAAATTAAAACGACAGCAATTACAATAAAAAATAAAATAAAATCTAATAATGTTTCTGATGGTCTAATATATCTAAAAAATAATAAATTAGGAAATCACCCATATTTAGCTCAAGGTAATTATGGAGTTTATATAAATGCAGGTTTACCTAACATTAATGACACATTAGGATATATAGTTTCAAAAGGAATGAGTTCTACTGAAAGAACAACTTATACATCTACAAATAAAGCTTTAAGATTTAGGGATGCAACATCAAATTATGAAAAAATGACAACTAATACAGGAAATTCATCTTCAGTTGGAGCCGCTAATATAGTTTTAAATTTAGGAGCAAAAAATTCTATTTACGGTAATTCAACTACTGTAACTCCTAACTCAATAGCAGTTTATTATTATATGAAATTTTAATATATTTATATGCACATAATCTCCTATAAAAATACTCATAGATAAATATAAGAAGGCCTATTTTATATTTAAAATCTATAATATTTTTTAGGAGAAATATTATTATGCCAGAATATGCTTCAAATGCAAAAGGTAATGCTGCTTTAACTACTGGAATAATTGGTACAGCTCTAGGTGGCATTAATGCACTTGGCGGACTTGGTGCAATTGGTGGACTTTTTGGCAATAACAACAAACAGCAACCAGTCGTTGTGCCTCCTCCACCACCATTTCCACCTGAACCAGGTGATCGTCCAGTAACTCGTTATGAGATGGGTTTATGGCAACGCATTAATGAACAGGGTGATGCAATGAATTTGCAGCGTATGAATCTTTTGAATGATATGTCAAATCAAAAGGTTGATTATGTTGAAAAACTTTCAAACCAGAAAGCAGATTCAAATGCTCTCCTTATTAACCAAAAAGTTGATTTACTTCAGGATCTTAGTCGTAAGAATGATGAGTTGGTTTTACTTGCTTCACAGAAGTATACAGATCAAGCTCGTGATGGTTTACAGCAACAGATTTCAGCTCAAGCTGTTTTTAATGCTGAACAATCAGCAACTATGAGATGTTTAAATCAACAGATTCAGGACATGAAAGCCATTGGTAGAGAATTAACTCAGGTTGTAGTTCCAAATCGAAATGTATCTCCAGGTTGGGGACAAGCATATGTAGGACCAATGCCTGTACAGTATGTACCAGTACCAATTACAGGTTCATCAGGTTCAACTGAAGCTGCTACAACTACACCAACAACTGGTGGTTAATTTAGTTTAATTTAGTCATTTAAAGCAAAAAAACTTAGGAAGGTGATATCACCTTCCTAAGTCCTATATATTTACATTTTTAAATATTGTTCAATTCGATCAATATCAGCAGAATTAAATTTTAATTCTTTTGATTCAGGTGATAATAATGGTATAACTGGAATAGTAACTGCAACAGTTCCACATTTAGCCAATGAATTTTTTAAAGCATTCATTACTAATGTAATATCGTAACCTTTATCTTGTTCACTCCATGGCATTAGACAACTAATCATTGGATTTCGTAGATATGTTTCAACAATTGGTGCATTCATTTTAATCATTTCAGATATAAATCCAACTATAAATTGAAAATTTTTATCTGTTATGACTGGTGTCAAATCTTGCTCAATATATCGAGTCAATGCATTTCTAATTTTATCAATAGTTACTATCATTTGCAAAAATACTCCTTAAAATATTTTTACAATCCAGTTTTAAATATAATATAAAAGTGCAAAATAATTATTTTAATTGATCATATATATCATCAATAGATATTCTTTTACAAATTTTTTCATAATAAAGTTTGTTAAATTCATTAACACCTAATTTATTCCGAATAGATCTTTTAATTAAGTCTTCTAAATACATTCTCATTGAAATTTTATTGGCTTTACAAAAAGCTTGTAAAATTGAATGAATGTTTTTATCAATTTAAATTGTTTTTCCTCGTTCTTTTTTCATTTAAAATAATCCTTCATAATCTTTATAATTATGCAAAGCTTGATTAATTATTATTTCAGCTGTCTGTTCTGGTTCAAATGGAAAATATTTTTTTATTGTTTTTATACCAAGTTTATCATAATTTTCAACATAAACAGCACCAAGTTGTTGTAAATAATCCAATGGTACAGTTGATTCCATATCTCTAGCTCTTCCATCCATTCGTTCTTTACATATCTTTGGGGATGTATTCAAAACAACTGTAAAATCAGGTAATGGATTTTTATATATATTGAAATGATGCTTATATGTATTATATTCAAGATCATTCATATTTCCTTGT
>CADBMS010000184.1 GCA_902795935.1 uncultured Methanobrevibacter sp. | reverse complement strand
TAAATCTCAACCTAAATCTCAACCTAAATCTCAACCTAAATCTCAACCTAAATCTCAACCTAAAACAGAATCACAAGATAGACCACAACTTAAATCTCAACCTAAAACAGAATCACAAGATAGACCACAACTTAAATCTCAACCTAAAACAGAAGGTTCTAAAAATTTCTTCAGTGTTTTGAAAGAAAAATCAAATTCTTCATCTTCAAAAAATGCTGCTTTAGCAACAGCAGCTACAACAGGTGCAGCTGTGACTGCATATAGTGCTGCAAAATCAAGATCTGATGCTAAACAAAAAATTCCAAATCCAAAGAAAAAACCAATATCAGTAAGGCCTACTGGTCCAAAATCAAAAGACACTGGTGACAATACTTATGTTGCTAAACGTTTAAACATGCTTAAACAGGAATATATTGAAAATGTTGGGGATGTTGAAGCTCTTATTGATGACAAAATTGGATCTTTTAAAGGAGGAAGTATGGATGTGGTTTCAACTAATTTAATCGATCCTAAATCAGCCCCTACAATAAAATCTAAGTTAATATGGTCTTTTGGATCATTTGATGTTCAAAATTCATTAAAAGATACATTAATAAACTCAAAAACAAAATTAGTTATGATGCATCCTTGGTTAAGAAACATTGATGTTTCTGTGCTAAAAAAATTTATGGATGCTGATAGTAAAGTAATTATTCAGGAAGCAGGACTTGATGATGATGCATCAGTTGAATTAATTAAATTATTAATTGATAATGGAGTTGAAATACGGACTATGCCTCATATACATACAATAGTGGCTGTTTCTGATGATAATGATGGTTTAATTATATCTACAGATCCAATATATGATAGTTTTGAAGTTGCTATTAAATATAATGATAAAGACTTTATAAACCAAATAAATAATCTATTTGAAGAAGCATGGAATTTATCAAGTCCTATTAAATTATAGGGGAGTAATATATGGAAATAACATGGTTTGGACATTCTGCTTTTAAAATAAAAACGGATGATAATTTAAAAATATTAATTGATCCTTTTATAAGTAATAATCCAGTATGTCCATATCCTGTAGAAGAAATTGATGCAGATATTATATGTATAACTCATGGACATTCTGATCATTTTGGTGATGCAATGGAAATTGCAAACAGAACTGGTGCATTAATATTATCCAACCATGAAATTTCACTATTTTTGTCACGACAAGGTTTAAAAAGTCAAGGAATGAACATTGGTGGTTCTTATAAATTTTATGATGTTAAATTCACAATGGTAGAAGCTAAACATTCTTCAGATATAGATGTTATGGAAGAAACAATTCCTGGAGGTTCTGCAGCAGGATTTATCATTGAACTAAAAAACGGCAAAAAAATATATCATGCTGGAGATACTGCATTATTCTCTGATTTAAAAACAATTATTGGAGAATTACATAAACCCGATATTGCAATGTTACCTATCGGTGATTTATTTGTTATGGGTATTGAAGATGCAGCAATTGCAGCAAGTTGGATTAATCCTAAAAAATTAATTCCAATGCATTATAATACTTTTCCATTAATAGAACAAGATGTTGATGAATTTATTAGTTTAATTAAAGTAAAAAGTCCACAAACTGAAACTATAATATTAGAACCTACAGAAACATATATTGAATAATTTTTTTTTAATTAATTATGCGTCATTATTACTTATTTTATGAGTTGTTTTATTCATGGATTTTAAAGTGCTAAAAGACAAATCATTTGAAAATAATCTAGGAATTATTTTTTTCATATGTAGTTTAATATTTATTTTAATCATGATTTTGTTATCTTTTAATAGATCTATCTGGTCTGATGAAGCTTTAACTTTGGATATAATAAATCAATCTTATTTTGGAATGATACAATTAACTGCATCTGATGTTCATCCTCCATTATATTATATCATTATTAAAACAACATTAATAATTATTAATTTCTTTAAAATACCATTTGATGAAATTATTTGTGGAAAATTAGTTTCAGTATTTCCATTTATGTTACTTGCATTATTTTCAGTTATTAAACTTAGAAAAGAATGGAATTATTTAACTATTGGTTTATTTATGTTTACAATAACATCTATGCCTCAATTAATGATGTGGGGAACAGATCTTAGAATGTATAGTTGGGCAATGTTTTTTGTAACTTTAACATTTATTTATACATTTGATGTTTTAAAGAACTTTGATAAAAAAAGTTGGATATTATTAACAATTTTAGGGTTATTAGCTGCATATACACATTATTTTGCAGCTGTAGCTGTATCCATAATCTATTTATTTATTTTACTTAATTTAATAAAAAATAATTCTAAAGAAATTAAAACTTGGATTAGAGTAGTAATGGTTTCGGTCATGTTATATATGCCTTGGTTTGTAGTTGTAATAAATCAAATTTTGAGAATTAAAAATAATTATTGGATTCAAGCAATTAATTTTAAATCTATTATATCCTATTTTTATTTTATAACATCTCCTTCTTCTTATTATGATTTAATTTATTTAACTTCGTTTGATTTCTATGGTTCTTTACTTTTATTAGGTATTATAATTCTAGTAATATTGATGTTTAAATTAGATGATAAAACTGAATATGATTATTTTGCATTAATGGGTGTTTTAATACCAATTTTTACAGCATTATTTGGAGTAATTGTTTCATTTTTATTACGTCCTGTATTTGTTGATCGTTATTTATTTCCAGCTCTAGGTTGTTTTTGGTTTGGAATTTCTTATGGTTTAAATAGATTTTATACTAAAAAACAAATATTTTTACCATTAATTTTAATTTTAATTATAGTTAGTGGATTAAATATATATAATATATTAGATTATAATTATAACACTTATCATACCGTAAAGGATCTTGAAAAATTTATAAATAATATAAGTGATGATGATATAATAGTACATAATCATGTTCAACTATATTCATTAGGTGATTATTATTTAAGTAATAACACAAATTATATGAATTTTGAATATTTAAATGTCAAAAAATTTTATGGAGATGCCCTTAACTCAACAGATAATGTGAAAAAATATTTAATTAATAATAAAACTGTTTGGGTTTTTTGTTTAAATAAGGATGAAAATGATTTTGTAAAAAATTGGTCTAAAAAAGGATTTATAGTAAAAAAATATAATTCATATAATTTAGAATTTTATAATTTTTCTATATATAAAATTTCATGAATATTCTACAAAACTAATTAAATACTATCATGCAGGTGATTTTTATTTTGTTTATTAAGTTTAGGGATTTGTCTTCAAAGGATAAACTGGGTGTGTTGTTATTTTTATCTAGTTTTGTTTTTTTGGGTT
>CADBMS010000183.1 GCA_902795935.1 uncultured Methanobrevibacter sp. | reverse complement strand
ATATATTCTCGGAGAAAAATGAAGTTTTAATGGAAAGTATTGATTTACCTCGAGATTATGGAGAAACCCGTGCTAGTGAATCCATGCAACCATTAAATGATGCAATTTATGATATTATCCATAAAGATGATGAATTTTCCCAAGAATTTATAGAGAAAATTGAGAGAATGGAAAAAGAAGACAGTAAACCTATCAAAGTGGATGAATTAGATGAGTTATTTTTATAAAAATTTATCTATAACTATATTATTTTTTTAATACTGATTTTTATGTACACGATTTCTCTTAAAAAAGATTTTAAACGCCAATTACGAAAAGTTAAGGATACCCAATCTCAAAAAAAATATTAAAAATAAGATTGTTGAAATTGCTAAAACCGTTGAAACTAATCCTAATCATTATAAAAATCTTAAAAAGCCCATGCAAAAATACAAAAGAGCTCATGTAAATAATAGCTATGTTTTAATTTTTAGAGTAGATGAAAAAAACAAAGAAGTAATCTTTTTTGATTATTCACACCATGATTCAATTTACAATAAGAATTAAAAAGTAAAATAATTAAATTTTTTTTATTTAAGTTTATAACTTTTCTCTCTTTTTTTATCGAATTATTTTTTCAATTTTTTTTTGTTCTATATACAGAAATATAACGAAAAAATAATAAAATCCATATAAAAAAAGTTGAAAAAAAGATAATGATTCAGTATTAATAGTAAGATTTAATATTTATTTTATTGATATATATTAAGTGATTTATTATTAATTACAATCCTCCGTTATGGTCTGGTGGTGATGATGCTGTTTTTATTGGCAATGGTACAAATAACCTTGTAGAAAACAATAATGGTGAAACCACAAAAAACCTACAGTAATGAGGACTTACCTGATTGGTTAAAAAAATCATAAAACAATTAAACCAGAAGTTAAACTACCAAATGTTAAACTTCCACCATTACCAAAACCAATCATCAAACCACAACACACCAACCCTAATTCCAATGGATCAGGACAAAGCAATACCCAGGGAAATGGTATGATGCCATGGAACAAAAATGGCACAAGCAATGGACTAAACAATAAGGATACACCTACAAATCCACAAAATAAAAACACCCCTAATAAAAATAGTGTCGTGAGTAATGGAACAGACCCTAACAGCAATCACATTAAAGGGTCACATGATATTAGTTTAAAGATTGGTGGAAAAAGCATAAGTAAACAATCAACTGCTGCAAGCCCTGGTGAAAGTGGAAGTTCAGCAGCCAACAATAATAAAATCTACGAAGTAAAAGAAAAAACCAAAAAACTCATAAAAGAAAACAACAACATATCAGGAATACTCATAGCCGCAATAGTACTATTATTAGTCTTCGCAGGATACACAAGAAAAAACAAAGAACAAGAAGAATAATAAGAACACAAAAAAATAAAACTTAACTTTTTTTTATATCCATTAATAAATTAACCTAAAATATTTTTACAAATTATTTAGATAAAAATGGTTGATGATTAATTTTTAAAAATCCTTAAACTTACTTGTTTTTATGATTAAAGCCTTTAATGAAAAAAAAATAAAATAAAATAAAGGTGATTTGGTTGATTGATTAGTGGTTTGATTTACATCATAACCTAAAAATAAACTTTAATTTAGTATAGATGATTAATCCCACTTTTTATAAATATTTTTTCGATGTCCAATGTCTATAATTTCAATTTCTTTAGTTGGTTCATGAATAAAATAAATTAATCTATATTCACCGATTCTAGTTTTTTTACATTTAGGACATTTATGACTTTTGAAGGATTTTTCAGCTTCTTTATATGGATTAATGGATAACCAGTAATATTTATCTTCAATTCTATCTTGTAAATCCTTATCGTTAATATGTTTATCTAAAAATCTAATCACACGTTTATCTTCAAATATTTCATAATGAAGTTTATTGGCTTCTTTTTGCTCTGATTGCATCTAGATCAACTTTTCTAGTTCCTTCATAATTTCCATTTTCAAATTGTCTAATCCTTTCATTATAATATTCTGCATCTTCATCAGTAAAATCTTCTAAGTATTCTTTTTCATAAGCAGAAATTAATCTTGCAATAATATCGTTGTATGTTTCAGATTTTAGACCTAAATGGGAAAGTTTAGTGTGGATTTCTTCTGATACTCTAATAGTTTTCATAGTCATTGTAAAAAAACACCTTTCGTATATTAATGTTAAGTAGTTATACCTAAGTATAATTATTATATTAATTATATTAAAAATTTATCTATTGAAACATCAATCCCCCACATCACCAGCCAATTACCAAAAACCCTTAGACCCCAAAAAAAAAAAAAAAACAGTAGCACTTAAACTAAAAATTTTAACCAACCATCCGCCCACACACCTAAAAATAACTACTTTTTTTTATTAATACTAATTTTTATATATATAAATTTAAATTAAATCCTCTTCGTTTAAGGACAACATAACGAAGTATAATACACTAACATTAGACCATGACTATATCTATGATCCAAACACAGATACTGAATTCCAAGATGGAATAATCATCAACAAAACAGTAATCATCAAAGGTGATGGACACAGCATCTCAGGAAATAACACCGCAGCAATATTCCACGTAACAGAGAATGGTAATTTAACTTTAGAAAATATCACATTAACCAATGGTAATGGATTTGAAGGTGGAGCAATCTCTGCAATTAACGCTAATGTAACTATAATAAACTCCACACTAACAAATAACACAGCAATGGATTATGGTGGAGCCATATATGCCGGTGCATCAAATGTAACAATAATAAACTCCACACTCATCAATAACTCTGCGACATATGATGGTGGAGCAATATATAGTGGTGAATCAAATTTAACCATGACTAATACCACCATGACTAACAATACTGCTGGTGAAAATGGAGGAGCCATAGCAATAGATGCAATTAATGCCATCCAGACAAATATAATAGACTCCACATTCATCAATAATAATGCAACACAATGGGGTGGAGCAATATACACCAATAGTGACTTAACAGTAGAAAATTCACTATTCGAGGACAATAATGCAAGCCGTGGTAGTGGAGCATTCATAAATAATGCATTATTCACCAGTAAAAACAACACATTCATAAATAACACTGTAGATGGTGACAACTACAAAATAAGACCAAGAGATCCACAAATAAGTATAAAAAACATAGATGATATAACTGAAGGAAACCCCGTAACTATAACCGTAACTGCTGATGAAGAATTCAGCACTGAACTGGTATTAAATGTGAATGGAAATAATTATACTGTGAAAATGATTAATGGTAAAGGACAAATAACAGTATCAGACTTAAAACCTGGAACATACACCGCTAAGATACAATTTGATGGTAATGAGAACTACACTAACACAACTGTTACAAGTAATAGTTTCAAAGTCAATACTAAACCAGCACCAAGTCCAAGTCCAGCACCAGCCGGTAAACAAAACACCAAAATAATTGCAAAGAATAAAGTCTACAAACCAGCCAAATACAGAACCTATACCGTTACAGTTAAAAACAAAAAAGGAAAACCAGTCAAAAACACAAAGGTTAAACTTAAAGTGGGTAAAAAAACCTACATCCGTAAAACCAATAAGAAAGGTGTAGCAACCTTTAAAATAAAAAACACTAAGAAATCCAAGAACTCTAAGAAGACTAAAAAGTACAGTAAAATAACAGCAACATTAAACAAAAAGAATAAAAAAGACAAACTCATACTAACAAGAGGATCCAAGACCAACAAAGCAACCGCCAATAACAAAGGTGTAGCAACCTTTAAAATCAAAAACAGTAAAACAAAAACAAGAAAATACACAATAACACTAAAAACCACAAGTAACAAAGTAATCAAAAAACAAAAAGTCACACTCAAAGTCAAAGGAAAAACATTTAAAGCAAAAACTAACAGCAAAGGAAAAGCAACATTCAAAATCACCAACCTAAACAAAAAAGGAAAATACAAAACAACAATAAAATACAATGGAAACAGCGAATACAACAAATCCACTAAAAAAGTCAAAATAACCATAAAAGAATAAAAACAATAAATAATATTCTTTTTATAACCCCCATTCTCTTTTTTTATATAAAATTTCTTTTTAAAATAAATCATTATTCATAAGGACAGTATAACGAAATAAAAAAACAGGTTTTTATATTCTAAAATATGGCCATTTTTCACTAGTTATCCTAAAAAATTTTTTTTCGCACAGGTAGTTATGGCCCCCATGAATAAGATTTGGGGGTTTACATTTTCTTTTTCTTTTTTGGCGCCACCTTTTTTCTTTTTCTTTTAATAAATTTTTTTTAGTAAATGTTAAATAAGGTTTATTTTAGAATTTTATTATAAGCCTAATTAATAAAAAGAATAAATTATATGGGATGTGAGTAAATAATGAGTAAAATTGTGACTTATTTTTCTGCTAGTGGTGTAACTAAGAAAGTTGCTGAGAATATTGCTAATATACTTGACTGTGATATTTTTGAAATAGTTCCTGAAACAATTTATACCCCTGAAGACTTAGACTGGACTAATAAAAAAAGTAGATCAACAATTGAAATGAATGACAAATCATTCAGGCCACCTATT
>CADBMS010000182.1 GCA_902795935.1 uncultured Methanobrevibacter sp. | reverse complement strand
TTATTATCAAGAATAAAAGGCCCTTCTCTTTTAGGAACTAAAATTGGATCTTCTACTTTATTCTCTGTAACTTCGGCACTTAAAAGTATTCCCATACTAATAGAAGACATAACTCCTTCAGACAGAGAAAATTGAATAACATCTCTATCTTCCCAAACAACTCTGGTGAAATTACCCCAGCCTCCTCTAGCCATTACTGGTTGACTTTTTTCAGAAAGCATAGAAATACTAACATTTTCAAAATAAAGAACTGGTTCTCCTGCTTCAACATAACGCTTCCCAAATTGCATAGGAACTTTTGCGCGAAGAGTCGCTTGTGATAATTCTTTTACACCAAAATATTGATCAATCATATTTAAAATCTCCAATAGGCTAGGGGATAAACCCCTAGCCTAAATTATCAGTAAGCGTAACTAGAATCAGGAATTATTGCCATACCAACAATTCCAATTCCAACTATTGCTAAATTTCAAGCAGTTGTTATAGAACCAATATCATCGTCAGTGGTAGTAGTCTCATTAGAGACAGAATAACGTACTAGCTTCATCATTTCTGGATTACCATCTTCATTAGTAGAACGAAGTACATTTAATTGCATTTCAAAAGTAGATGGATCACCATCAGCCTGTAGAGTAATAGTAACACTTGATTGTACCTTTGCCTTATTAATAACGAATTGGAAAGGCTCATCACGACCAGTGGCCTGCTTACGAATTAATGTATCACCAACAATCTTATAAGTTCCTGGGAAAGTATCTGGAGAAATAGTTACTTCTACAGCAGCATCAGATTCAGCATTAGTTACTTCTTCAACCCAGAACATACGAATTTGGTCACCAACAGCGGGTTGAGCTTCGGTAACACCTGCAGCAGGGTTCTTAAACTTTACAACACTAGTTCCGTCAATAGTTACAGCATCATTACCAGTTTTTACAAGTTGAGTACGAACACCAGTACTTAAGTTAATTAAACGAATTGGATATTTTGTAGTGGCAGTAGGAGTTAAAGTCACACCACCAACAACCGGTTTAGGAATAACGCCAGCGGTTTTTACTTCTACTTGGGCTGTACGGTGAACTAAAACAGAGTCAGTAGTAGAAGGACGTTTAATAGCGCCACCTAACATAAAACGAAGAGATTCAAGAGAAAGTAGTGCATCTTCTAGAGTTACATTAATTTCCTTACCATAATCCCACTGTACTAAACGAGGATTGCCCCAACCACCTTGTGCGGCAGCATTCTGAGCAGAAGTTTCAATAGTACTAACCTTTAAAGTATCTAAGAAAAGAACGATGTCTCCTTTATAAACACCAGCAGCAATATCATCATCTAAGGCTTCAAAGTATACATTAGCAACTTCTCTAACACCATATTGGTCAAAAATATTTACAGCCATGTTATTTTTACCTCCTAATTTTAGGTTTTATTAGAACTAGCAATGGAACGCATCCAATGCTGTAATTGTTCTTTTTTTAATTTTGCACCAGCTAAAGCTGCGCGATTATTTATATTAAACTGATCACGCCAACCCATTCTTTTTAATTGGTCATGAAAAGCATAATAAGTAATGTTCCAGATATTTTCCATATTTAAACCACAATTATTAATTGCTACACTTCCAACTAAGTCAGAAAATCTTAAATCTGAAAAATCATCTTTTTTATTTTTTTGTTTAGCTTTTTTAGTTTTTGCGCGTCCTTCAAGCATTTGTCTTTTTAATTTTTTTACAAAAGGTTCATCATTTTCATAAATAATGATTGCATCATTGTCTTGATCCAAAAAAAACATTTTTTGTAATAATTGTCGAAAATCACAAAATTTCGCTTCATTAAGAAAGTGTTTTTCCGCCGGAGGACCTATGACGATTTGCGCGGGAGAAAAAGAAAAATTTACTTCTTCATGCGTAAAAAAATAAAAACCTCTTTTTGCGAGATTATTTAATTCTGGTTCAACTGAAGTCAAAACTAAAAAACATTCAAAATCTGATAAATCGTTAAGGTACTTACGCGCCTCTTTATCAATATTTTCATTATTTAAATCATCATGCGTTAAAGTTAAAACACTTAAATATTGCTGCACAACTGAATATCCTTCATCAACGATTTCTCCGACTGTAGAAGGATAAAATGCACAAATATCATCTAATAAAATTGGAGTACCTTTTTGCATTTTTAATACAATATCATCAGTTAAATTCATTAATTTTATACTCCATTGTATAACCACCAATCCAAGGGGTTAATGCCAAAGGAACCGCTTGATAAAATTGTAATGTTCCAATTCCAGCAAGTTGACTTTTGTTAAACATATTATCTATTTCTTGCATAATGAGATAAGGCCGCAAAGAATAAGAATTTAAAAGCCATTCATCATAAGGGCAAGCTATAT
>CADBMS010000181.1 GCA_902795935.1 uncultured Methanobrevibacter sp. | reverse complement strand
TCAAACAAAGAAACAAAACTCAAAAACACAATCTACAACATATACCAAACAACACAAAAATAAAAAAAATAGGATTTCTACAAAGCCTAAAAATATTAATAATTGATAGTATTTAAAAATAATAAATTAATCAAATATTGGGTCTTTAACACCTACTGCTTCAAAAGCTCTACTACGTCTTAAACATGATTCACAAACACCACATGGATTTAAATCTCCCTTATAACATGAATATGTTAATTCAAATGGAGTTTCTACATTAATTCCAGATAATACAATTTCTTCTTTAGACATTTTAATTAATGGTGCAATAATTTGAACCTCTTCTAATGTTCCAATATCCAAAACTTTATTAAATGCGTTTAAAAATTCAATTGAATTATCTGGAAAACTTAATGATTCTTCTAAGTCCCAACCAACAATAATTCTTTCAGCACCATGTGTTTCTGCAAATGCAGATGCTATACTAGTAAAAATAATATTTCTACTCGGAACCCAAACATTACGTACTGTTTCATCACAGTACTCTTTATCATCTAAACGATTAACATCAACATCAATAACATCAATATCTGAAGTTAATGATGAATTACTTAATTTGCCTAACCATTTTAAATCAATAACAACATGTTTAATGTTAAAAAATTCAGATATTTTTTTAGCAGATTTAATTTCAATATCTGCACTTCGTTGGCCATAATCAAAAGTTATTGCAATAATATCATAATCATCAATTAACATTGATGTAGCAACAGTAGAATCTAAACCGCCAGACAAAACAGAAATGGCTTTAGGTTTCATTTAACAACATTACTCCCTTTAATTGAATTCATAAACTGGCAATTAGCCGAATCTATAACATCTTTTAGAGGTCTTTTTGATTTTGATGAAAGTGATTTAGCATCTTCAAATTCTATTCTAGCACTAATTAAATCTCCTTTTAAAGTAGCTACTTTAAAAGTAGATTCTTCACATATTTCACCAATATTTACTTTGAATTTTCTAAATTCGCGGTTAATAACATCACGATGTACTTGTGGAATAGATCTAATACCCAATGTTCCAGTTTCCTGAAAAATAGATTTAGTTATTAAATTCACATTATTAGATTTACATAAAACCCGTAATAAATAAGCAGGCCTGTTTTTTTTCATTATAATTGGAATAATATTTACATCTAATGCACCATCACTTAATAATTTCTCAAAAAGATAACCTAAGACTTCACCACTTAAATGATCGATATTAGTCTCTAAGAGTCTTAATGAATTATTATTCTTTATTTGTCCCTCAGTAATCCTTAATATATTCGGATGTTCTAAATCTAAAGTACCAGCACCATAAGCAATATTTTTTATTTTTATTTGTGGATAAAATTGTTTAAATTCATCTGTAAATTCCATTAATAATGCTGCACCAGTAGGAGTTGTTAATTCATAATTTACAGGACCCCCTTGACAAAATGTGTCTTTTAATATTTCTAAAGTAGAAGGTGCAGGTATGGGTATAATTCCATGCGAAGTTTTTTTAATTCCCCCACCTAATGCTGGAGGTAATGAATATATAGTTTTTTTATCTAATTCTAATTGATAATATGCATAAATTGAACCTAAAACATCAGCCACAGCATCTGCAGAACCAACTTCATGAAAATGAATTTCATCTAAGCTTTTACCATGTATCTTAGATTCAGATAAAGCTATTCTTTTAAAAACGTTCTTAGCCATATATTTCATATCATCTGTAATTAAATCATAATTAATATTATCAAATTTTTTATTTAAATCTTTATAATGGATATGGTCATAATCAGATTCCAATACATTAACATATGTTGATTGTATTCCTTTTTTATTTATTTTTGATATTTCAACATTAATTTCTCCAAAATATGAACCCACAGTTTCCATAACTGTTTTAACTTCATTTAATGGAGCACCTAAATCTATCAATGCACCTACCATCATATTTCCAGAGATTCCTGAACTTTGTGGTTCTATTATTATTACCATATTATCCCTTATTAATGAGTTATTATAAAATTTTTTTAAGTAATATATAAATTTATTAAAGTTAATTTGTTTATAATAATTAGTAATTAGTTTAATTACTATCTATATTAAACAAAATATTATAATTAACTACTAACTTGTGATGTGATTTTTTTATAATTTAAAATTAATTTAATATGATGTATGAATGATGAAATTATTGTGGTTTAATTACTGTTCTATATCTAAAATTTTTGAAAATTATTTTTTTAGTGAGATGTTGATTTATGGTTAAAGAGTCTTTAGATTCTGAAAGTAATATTACATGGTATAGGAGTATACTAGGATATATAACATTTTTTACAATAGTGCCTATAAAGATTCATATTTTGATTGAAGATATGGTCCCTTATGCATGGGCTTTACCATTTATTGGTGCATTCATTGGAGTATTTACCGGTGCTTTCGGATATTTTTTGGGTGATTTATTATTATTACCACCACTAGTTGTAGCAGGATTAACTTATGCATTTTCATTATGGTTCCAAGGATTTCATCATTTAGATGGATTAATGGACTTAGGTGATGGATTAATGGCTCATGGACCACCTGAACGTAAAATTGAAATAATACGAGACATTAATATAGGAACTGGCGGAATAAGTTTATTTTTTATTGTGGGAATTATAACTTTTGCCGCAATTGCATCATTACCTGCAGGATTAATTGGCGTAAGTTTAATAATCTCTGAAATAAGTTCAAAAATGGGATTAATGGGTGCTTGTTCAATATCAACACCAATAGAAACAGGTACAGGCCGTTATTTTATTGAAAAAATAAATATTAAATATTTAACTTTAACATTAATACCAATTACCATATTAACATACATATTATTTAATATAATGAGTATTATTGGAATTATTGTGGGAACACTAAGTGGAATCCTACTTGCAATATTCATTAAAAAAGACATGAAATATGCAACAGGAGACCTCCTCGGAGCATCAAATGAAATAGCAAAAGCAACAACATTAATAACAATAATAATATACTTAAAAATGACAAATATAATATAAAAGATAAACAAATGATAAACATGAATATAAACGTACTAAGATTAGATCATCGCAGAAAAAGAGACGCAAGAATAACAACACACGTATGTTTAACTGCAAGAGCATTCGGAGCACAAAAAGTTATAATAAGCGGAGAACAAGACAAAAAATTAATAGAAAATATAATAGATGTGAAAACAAGATGGGGTGGAGATTTCGAAATAGATTACCAAAAAAGCTGGAAAAATACAATAGAAGAATGGCAAAAGAATGATGGAGAAATAATACACTTAACAATGTATGGAACACCAGTACAAGATGCAATTCAAGAAATTCAAAAAACTAATAAAAAAAAGTTAATCATTGTTGGAGGATCTAGAGTACCAACACCAATATACAAAGCAGCAGACTGGAACATATCAATAACCACACAACCTCACTCAGAAGTATCATCACTAGCAATATTTTTACATATGCTACAAAATGGAAATGAATTAAATAAAAAATTCAAAAATGGAAAATTAGAAGTAATTCCATCTGAAAATGGTAAAAAAATCATAACTCATAACCAAGAAGAGCTAATAAAATTCAAAAATTCTCCAAAAGATGAATATCATATCTAAAAATAAATTTAATAAATAGATTCGCCATTAGCAATAGCAACAATACCTGGCAAATCACGAACTACTAATCTATGAATAGCTTCCATACCTTCTTCATGAAAAGCAATTACCTTCTTAGACACCACACACCTAGTTAACAATGCAGCTACAGGAGGAGTAACAATAAAAATACCTCCAAACTTAGTTAAAGCATCAACCACATAACTATCCAATTTACCCTTACCAATATGAACAAGAACACCCTTTTCAACCAAACGAGGGATACTTTCACTAATCTCAGCCTTATTACTTGTAGTAGGAGAAATACCAGCATCACTAACAGCAGTATGCATAATTGCACTGCCTATTAATGGAATATTATTCTGATTATTATCAATAGCATGAACTAACTTAGGTAATGCTGCATCACGGCCTGTAAAAATAACTCCAGACAAAGAAACTTGAGCACCTATAGACAAATCCTTTAAAACATCCACACTAGTAGGAATGTTGATTTTAAAAATAAAAAATAACCTCCTCACACATTATATGAACTAACTACGTTTCTTTAAACAATCCATAAAATCAATGATATGTTCTTTAGTAATATGGGGCATTAAAACAATTCTAATTCCAGGAGGACAAGTGGATAACGAAGCAATCCAACCATTATTTTTCAAATATTTTAATAAAACTTCAGGTGAACAATCC
Source organism: uncultured Methanobrevibacter sp. (assembly GCA_902795935.1). GTDB lineage: Archaea > Methanobacteriota > Methanobacteria > Methanobacteriales > Methanobacteriaceae > CADBMS01. The sequence goes on along the minus strand of CADBMS010000181.1, from coordinate 4,519 downwards.
TTTGAATTAAATGAAACAATATTCAATAAAGGATTAGATACTAATTCATAACCATTTTTAACTAACTCTTCAGCCAAAAAATGAGTATTAAACATAACCTCTTTAACTATTTCACAATACCCCTCATAACCTAAATATTTCATTACAGCCCAAGTGGCTGCTACTGATGCACCACTACGAGTACCTACAATTGTTGATTGTTGTTTCATAGTGAGATAGGGAGTATCAATATTCATAACATCTAAATATTTTTTTTCACGAAATAATATTGCACCTGAAGGTATAGGTGCTAAACCCATTTTATGAGGATCAGTAGTTATTGAACACACACCATCTAATTTAAAATCGAAATCAACTAAATCATAATCTAAAACATTAAGAAAAGGTATTATAAACCCACCCAATGCAGCATCAACATGTAAATAAATATTTTTATCAAAACAAATATCAGAAATTGCAGGCAAAGGATCAATTTCACCTAATTCAGTAGTTCCAGCAACTCCAATTACTGCCATAGTATTTTTTGAAATATTTTCATTTAAAAAATCAATATCAACACAATAATTATCATCTAATTCTAGAGGTATACATTTCAAATTCATTAAATCAGCAGCTTTTTTAAATGAAAAATGTGCAGATTTAGGTAATAGTAATTCAGGACTAGTAATTCCTTTTTCTTTTTTTGCAGTATTACGTGCGGCCCGTATAGCCATCAAATTTGCTTCAGTTCCACCAGTCACCACACAGCCATAAGCTTGTTCATTATGAAGTAGGCCACCTAACATTTGAATAACCTCATCTTCCATTCGTTTTGTTCCTGGAAACAAACCATAATCACCCATATTTGAATTTAAAAATTTAGTATATGCTTTTATTGCAATTGGATGTGGTTTAGTACACATAGATCCCAAAATTCTTCCAGAATTATATTTAAGATCTTTTTTTTGAAAATCGTTTAACTGATCAAAAATTGTTTCTTCAGTAAGTCCTTTTTTATTCATTTAAATACCTTAGCATTATTAAGAATTTTAAATATTGCAATATTCTATATAAAAAAAATAATATGAAATTTATTTAAAATAAATATTAAAAAATAAAAAATAATATGAGAATATAAGATTCTATATTATTATAATTGTTTTCTTGCAGCATTTAGTAATAATTTCTTTTCTGCCCTAAATACAGTTTTTCGCACATCTGCTACTGCATCAGTATTTGCAGAAACACCAGTTATTCCTAATTCTACAAGTTGTTCAACAATTGCTGGGACACTTCCTGCTTGACCACATACACTAGTTGCCACACCTGCTTCATTACATTTATTAATTACATGTTTAATTAGTTTAAGTACTGCAGGATGGGATTCTTTGTATAAATTAGCAACTAATTCATTATTACGATCTACAGCTAATGTATATTGTGTTAAATCATTAGTTCCAAAGCTTATAAAGTCTAAACCCACTTCAATAAAGTCTTCAATGATTATTGCTGATGCTGGTGTTTCAACCATCATTCCAAATTCAATGTCTTCATGAGGAATCAAACCAACTTCAGTTGCTAATGCTTTTGCTTGTCTTAATTCATCAGGGTGCTGCAATAATGGTAACATTATTGTCATGTTAGTGTAACCTTGATTAATTAATTTTTTAATTGCTTTAAATTCTGCTTTTAGTATTTCAGGCTCTTCTAATTCTCTTCTTAGCCCCCTCCACCCCAACATAGGATTATGTTCATGAGGTTCATCTTCTCCACCTTCTAATGTTTGAAATTCATCAGTTGGCGCATCTAATGTTCTGTAACATACTGGTCTTGGATAGAATGCATCTGCAACTATTAATACATTATCATATATTATTTGTATTAATTCATCTTCCCTACCATCTAAAATGAATTTTTTAGGATGTACCCCGCATGCTAACATCATGTGTTCAGTTCTTAATAAACCTACTCCATCAGCATCAGTTGCTCTTGCTTTTTCTGTTGCTTCAACCATACTAACATTAACTTTTACTTCAGTTGCAGTTATTTCAGTTGTTGGAGCCGCAAGTACTTTAGTAGATGATATGTCAATAGGTTTTTCTTCAGCAGTTGTTAATTTTCCTTCATAGACCAATCCTTTTTTACCATCAATTGTTACAATTTGATTTTCATCTAATATTGAAGAGGCATTTGCAGTTCCAACTACACAAGGTATACCTAACTCTCTAGAAATAATTGCAGCATGGCATGTTACTCCACCTTCATCAGTAATAATACCATTTGCTCTTTTCATAGCAGGCACCATATCCGGTGTGGTCATTGTTGTTACTAATATGTCTCCTTTTTGGATTTTATCTAATTCATCAATACTGGTTATAATTTTTACTGACCCTGCAATTTGTCCAGGACTTGCACCTAACCCTTTAGAAATAATATTCATTTCTAATTCTTCAGAACCATCATTTTTTGCATCACCCAATGTTGTGATTGGTCTGGATTGTAACATATTTAGTTCGCCATTTTGGAAAGCCCATTCAGTGTCTTGTGGAGATTTATAATGTTCTTGTATTCTTTTACCCATTTGAACTAGTTTAGATAAATCTTCATCAGTTAATACTCTTTCATTTTTCTTATCTTCCGGAACATCAACTTGTATTGTATTTCCAGCATCAGATTCTTTTATGAACATAGTATTTTTTTCTGCTATGGAGATGTCTAGTAATTTTTCTGTTTTTTTATCCACCCAATAAGTATCAGGAGTTACTGTTCCAGATACTACTGCTTCTCCTAATCCCCATGAACCTTCGATTAATGCTGTGTCTTCTCCAGTTGAAGGATGTACTGTGAACATTACACCTGCTTTTTCTGAATCTACCATTTGTTGTACTACTACTGCAATGAATACTTTGTCATGGTCAAAATTGTTTTCTTCTCTGTAAAATATTGCTCTTGCTTCATATAAAGAAGCCCAACACTTCTTAACATATTCAATTACTGAATCTATGCCTTTGATGTTTAAAAATGTATCTTGTTGACCTGCAAATGATGCTTCAGGCAAATCTTCTGCAGTTGCAGAGGATCTGATTGCTACAAAGGCATCATTAATTCCTATTCTACTACATAATGCATTATATGCCTCTATAATAGAAAGTTTTATTGAATCTGGAATTTCAGTTTCAATTATAATTTTTTTAACATCTTTAGATGCTTTTTGTAATGCAGAATTATCATTAACATCTAATTTTTTAAGTAACGCTAATACTTTGCTTTGAATTCCTGTTGATTCCATGAATTCTTTATATGTTTCAGATGTTATTACAAAACCTTTTGGTACTGGAATTCCTGCTTGAGTTAATTCACCCAAATTAGCTCCCTTTCCACCGGCTATATCAACATCTTCTTTTTTCAAATCTTCAAAGAATGACACATACATATTTGATATCTCCATTGAATTGAATTTTTATTAATATAAAAAATAATATTTAGTTATTTTTTGTTCTATAAAAATAATCATTATACGAATAAATAATATTTTTAATTTATTATGTTAATATCTTTGTGTTTTTGAGATTAATATATTAAGAATCTATAATACTTATTTTGATTTAAGTAATAATAATATTTAGTTAATAATCTGATTAAAAATATGTAAAAATGAATAAAAAAGAATAAAAAAAAGAAGTTAGAATTAAACTTTAATTAATTCTTGACCTTTATCAACAACTACTCTGCAGGATACTGGGAATTTCATACCTGCTCTTTTAAGTGCTTCTTTAGCATCTAAGAAGTTTCTTGGATTAGTATAAATAGTTAAAACTTTTTGATTTTTCTTAACTATAGCTACACTACTAACTGCTTTGCCGAATGCTTTTCTCATACCATCTTGCACACGATCTGCTCCTGCACGAGTAGCCATTGGGTTTTCTCTAACAATATGGTGAGGATATACTCTTAATTTTAAATGATAACCCATTCTTCCAGCTTTACGTTGCATATATCTATTAGATGCAATCCTTGCTGCTTCTAATGCATTATGTTGTAATTGTGTAGGCGCTTTAACTTCCAAAGTCACTTCTACAGGAAATTCTTCAGATAAATTACCCATATCAAATTGTACAATCCTTGATCCTGGGATTTTTCTAATATAATCTTTTCTTGTGTATGCTCGAACCATAATAATCCTCCGATGTAAACATTAGCTATAATATGGAACAATTAATTAGAATATTGTTTTTAATATTATAGTAAAATAAGTATGAAACTGAAAATAACACTTCATATTATGATAAGATAAATATCTTAATTAACATTAATAAATGTTACCATAAAAACAAGTTAAAAAAAATAATTAATCAATTGCAATAATTTATTATAATATAAGTATATTTCATTAACATAAAATTAATAATGTGAAAAATAGTATTGAATAATGTTTTAATTAATTACTAAGACTCTTTCAAAAACTTGAGTTATTTGATTTTTTTCTTATTTTAGACTTTGTAGAAATCCTATTTTTTTATTTTTGTGTTGTTTGGTATAT
>CADBMS010000180.1 GCA_902795935.1 uncultured Methanobrevibacter sp. | reverse complement strand
AGAATTTAAAGATGCTGTTTATAAAATAGATATTGGGTTAATGTCTAATGTCTTGATATTAACTACTCATGACTCTTTAAGTTCAGACAAATTTTATAGTTTCTTATTCGAAGAAGAATTCGATTGTTCATTTTTATTAATTGGAGATGAGATGCATGGATTAGGTTCTTATACCAGAAAAAATGCATTAGTCCCACAGTATAAATATCGTTTAGGTTTGAGTGCAACACCTAGAAGGCAATATGATGAAGAGGGGACTGATTTTTTATTCAATTATTTTGATAAGGAAGTTTATTGTTTCCCTTTAGAAAGAGCTTTAATTGAAATCAACCCCGCCACTGATTTAACATATTTAACTCCATATAACTATTATCCTTACTTTTTTGAGCTAAATAATAAAGAACTAAAACAATTTAAAAGTTTAACTCATCAAATAACTATTGAATCAACTAAAGATGAACCTAATATGAAATATCTTGAGGGATTAATCATTAAAAGGGCCAATATTCTTAAAAATGGAAAAAATAAATATGATTTATTAAGAACTATATTAAATGATATGGAGGATAGGAGTGGTTTATTAGTTTATTGCAATGAAGAACAAAAGCAGAAAGTAGTTAGGATTTTAGGAAACGAATTCAATTTAGATGTTAGGACTTTTACTAAGGATGATGGAACACAACCTAAAAAAGAATTTGGAGGAATTTCAGAAAGGGAATACATTCTCAGAAATTTTGCTAATGGGCGATATGACTGTCTTGTTGCTTTGCATTGTTTGGATGAAGGTGTAGATGTCCCATCAGCTACTAGGGCAATTTTAATGTGTAATAGTACCAACCCTAGAGAATTTATTCAAAGAGTTGGAAGGGTAATTAGAAGATATGACGATAAAGATGAAGCCGAAATTTATGATATGATTATCAAACCATCAAAATCCAGTTCTGAGTTTAGGGATATAGAGAAAAAACTTTTTAATAAGGAATTGGTTCGATCTGATTATATTGGTAGTTTAGCATTAAATAATTCTTATTACTATACTCAAATAAACAAAAATAGGTGATGATATGAATGATTTAGAAATTTTAGCGTGTTTAAGGAGGAATACAGAAGATGATTTAGTATATGAGTTTACTAAAGAAATCTTTGAGAAGGAAATGCGTGGAGACTATGAATGGCGAAATGATTATAATAAAATAATCAATAAGCATGCAAAAAATGTTAAAATTGATAATAGAGGGGATTAAATGCGATTAGAGCATATTTGTATTCATAATTATCGTTTATATCACCATATAGAAATGGATTTTCCAAGAAAAGATGAGGATATGCACATAGTTGTAGGTGATAATGGTGTAGGTAAAACAACATTTTTAAATGCTATAAATTGGTGTTTGTATGGTGATGAACCTCATGCTTTTTCAGAAGAAAGTTCTTTACCAATTCCAAATTTAGAGGCATCTGATGATGATGCGTATGTCGAGTTAACTGTTTCTTCTGATTCTGGTCATACCATTATTTTTAAGAGAACATACATTTCTGAAAATAATAATGATCTATTAGTTTCTGTAAAATCTCCTACTGGGGAAACAGATTATTTCAGTGGAGAGAAAGCAGATATCGAAGTTGATCGTTTTGTTCCAATGGCAATTCGTGAATTTTTCTTTTTTGATGGTGAACAGTTAGATACATATTTCACTAGTGATAGAACAAAAAATATTGAAAATAGGATATTCATCTTATCCCATATTGAATTGATAGATCAAATGATTGAACGCCTCACTGAAAAACGCAAAGAGTTTAATAAAGAAGCAAGTAAGTTAAATAAAGATGTTGAGCCAAAAAGATTAGAATTAGAAAAAAAGGAAAAAGCTTTAAATAAAGAGGAGAAACGTTTAAAACAATTAAACAAGTCTAAACAAGATGCAGAAGATAGAATTAAAGTATTAGATGCTGAATTAAAAGGAATTCCTGATGTTATAGAATTAGAGGAAAGAAGAGATGACCTTAAAAAAATAATTTCTGAGTTAGAAGGAGATATTAATGGAAAGTTGGAAGAAATTTCTGAATTAGTTCTTCTTACTGCACCTTCTGTTTTTTCATTTGAAGCTATTGATTTTACTTTAAAAGACATTGATGAAAAATATCAAACTAATCAACTACCTCCTCAAATAGATCAAAATGTCATCAATGAATCTTTAGATGGAGGGGTTTGTAAACTTTGTAATAGACAATTAGATGAGGAATCTATAGAATATCTTACCAAAACTTTAAATGATTATAACTTATCTTCAAAACAATCAAAATTATTATTAAATTTAAAATCACCTCTAAAATTATTAGAAAATGAACTTAAAACATTTTCAAAACGTCGTGAAGATTTAAATGGTACTTTGGTTGCTTATAGAAAATCTTTAAAAGAATATACTGATGAGTTGAACATTGTTAAAGAGTTATATGCTGGTTATGAGGATGATTCAATTAAAGATAAATTTGAAGAAAGAGAAAAACAAGAAACTGTTAAACAAAATTCCTTGATTAAAATAGGTTCAGCACAGAAAAATATTTCCAACTTAAAAAAAGATATAGAAGATCTTAATAATGAAATTGATGACATATTATCAGATAATAAAAAAACTATTCTTATTAATAAGAAAAAACAATTATGCGATAATTCATTAAAATTATTAACTAGAACCAAAGATGATATTATGTTATCTACAAAGAAACAAATTGGGAACTATACAAAAGATAAATTCTTTGAGTTAATTTGGAAGCAAGATACTTTTGCAGATGTAACTATTGATGATGCCTATAATGTTAAATTGATTCATAATCTAACTAATTCAAACTGTTTAGGCACTGCTAGTGCTGCTGAACGAGAATTATTAGCGTTAGCTTTTACTTTAGGTATACATTCTGTTTCTGGATTCAGTTCTCCATTATTAATTGATACTCCATTAGCCAGAGTCTCTGGTGCACATAGAGTTAATTTTACTAATGTTCTTTTAGATGTTAGTAAGGAAAAACAAACAATACTTATTTTAACTCCAGATGAATTTTCACCAGATGTGAGAGATTTAATTTATGCTGAACAAATCCAGCAATTTGGTATTGTTCAAATTGATGAATTACATTCTGAAATGAAGGAGATGTCTAAAAAAACTATGGAAGAATTTATTGAAATGTTAAGGAGGAAAAGTAATGTTTCAGGATAATGCCCCACTTATGGTTCGTATTGATAAAGAACATGTAGATTTTTATAAAACTTCAAAAATTTTAGGGACCGATAATAATAAAATAGGACATAAAGAACAATTTTTAATTTCTTTAAGTTTAGGATTTAAATTAGGATCTACTAAAAAAGTAGAAAACCCTGATCCTAGTGGTTTTTTCAGAACAGCTTATTTAAAAGATCATGAAGAGGCACTTATCTATGCTATTGCTATAAAACATCATAAAGACGTAAAAGATATTGGTTCTGTAGCAGATGTTTATAATTTAGCAGAAGAATATGCTAATGCAGGTGTTCAAGTAATTAAAGATTTAGAAAAAAATAGTTCTTATGATAATTATTTTATGAAATTCGAAAAATTAATTAGTAATGATCTTAAAGAAATCTATGGTGGAGACGATTAAAACATAAAAATAAGTAAAGAAAAATTTTTAAATTGATACTTTGAAGAAAGGGATATTTTAATAATCCTGATCTTCCTGTATCCTTTAGGTATTTATTTTAATTTATAATAATCCTTTTCACTAGATTCATGGAACTTAAAAGGAGTCCATGCGT
>CADBMS010000179.1 GCA_902795935.1 uncultured Methanobrevibacter sp. | reverse complement strand
AACCAAAAATATGACAATATCAGATAGAATGGTACTATGCAATATGGCCATAGAAATGGGAGGAAAAACTGGAATAATAGAAGCAGATCAAAAAACAAAAGAATACCTAGAAAACCGTACAAACAAAAAATATAATATCCTAAAAACAGATCCTGATGCAGAATCACTTACAAAAATTGATATAAACATTGAAGAACTTGAACCTCAAATTGCATGCCCACATAATGTGGATAACATAAAACCTATAAACAAAGTAGAAGGAACAGTAATAGACCAAGTATTCATAGGATCATGTACCAATGGCAGAATAAGCGACTTAAGAGATGCAGCAAGAATTCTTAAGGGAAAACAAATATCAAATAAAACTAGGCTCCTAATTATACCAGCATCAAGAGAAACTTATAAAAAAGCATTAGATGAAGGATTAATTAAAATATTCATAGATTCGGGAGCATTAGTAACAAACCCATGTTGTGGCCCATGTTTAGGAGGCCATGTTGGTTTATTAGGGCCTAATGAAGTAGGCCTATCTACATCAAATAGAAACTTTAAAGGTAGGCAAGGAAGTCTAGATGCAGAAATATATTTATCTTCTTCAGAAGTAGCTGCGGCATCAGCCATAACAGGAAAAATAACACACCCCTCACAAATATAAAAGGAGCTGTTAATATGAAAGGAAAAGCATGGAAATATGGAGATAATATAGATACTGACTTAATAATACCTGGCCGATACTTAGTATTAACAGAAAAAGAAGAGTTAAGAAAACATGCCATGGAAGGAATAGATCCAAAATTTAATGAAAAAGTCTCACCTGGAGATTTCATTGTTGGAGGTAAAAATTTTGGATGCGGATCTTCAAGAGAACATGCTCCACTAGCACTTCAAGGGTCTGGAATAAACTGTATAATAGCAGAATCATTTGCAAGAATATTCTATAGAAACTCAATAAACTTAGGATTACAATTAATTGAAGCCCCAGGAATAAGTAATTTTATAGAAAATGGGACAGAAATTACAATAAATAGAAAAAATGGAACAATAACACGGCCTGATGGCGAAATATTAAATTTTAAAAAAACACCCCAATTTATGTTAGAAATACTAGATAACGGCGGATTAATCACATATCTACGTGAAAAATATAGATAATTAATTTAAATTAAATAGGAGGTATCTTTTTGTCAGGACCATATAATATAACAGTTATTCCTGGAGATGGTATTGGTAAAGAAGTAATGGAATCAGCAATACAAATACTAAAAACAATTAAACTTAAAAAACCAGTCCAACTAACTTTTTTAGAAGCAGGTGATGAATGCTTAAAAAAAACAGGTACTGCTCTCTCAGATGAAACAATACAATCTATAAAAAAATCAGACTCATGCCTATTTGGAGCTGTAGGTGAAACAGCAGCAGATGTAATTGTTAAACTTAGACAAGAACTAGACTTATATATCAACCTTAGACCAGTGAAAAGCTATCCTGGAGTAGATGCACTATACAATGATATTGATTTTATTATTATACGTGAAAACAGTGAAGGATTATATAGTGGCGGTGAAGAAGAAATCCCTGATGGTGCAAGTGCAACAAGAATTATAAGTCATAAAGGATCTAGACGCATATGCAAATGGGCATATGATTTTGCTAAATCCACAAATAGAAAACAAATAACCTGCGTACATAAAGCAAATGTTCTTAAAAAAACTGATGGAATCTTTAAAAAAAGTTTTTATGAATTACACAAAAAATATCCTAATATTAAAGTAAATGATTTATATGTAGATGCTACTGCAATGTTTTTTATAACTAAACCAGAAATGTTTGACATAATAGTCACAACTAATCTATTTGGAGACATTTTATCAGATGAAGGAGCCGGCCTAGTAGGAGGTTTAGGTTTAATGCCATCAGCAAATATTGGAGATACGATAGGAGTATTTGAACCAGTACATGGATCTGCACCAGATATTGCAGGACAAAATATTGCCAACCCATGTGCTATGATTCTATCACTAGCACTAATGTTAAATCATATTGGTGAAAATGAAATAGGAAAAATCATCGAAAAAGCAGTGATTAGTGTTCTAAGTGAAGGTGAAACCTTAACACCAGATATGGGCGGCACATCAACCACAGAAGATATTACTAATAAGATTATTGAAAAAATTCTAAAAAAAGCTTAAAAATAAATGAAATTTGGGAGCAGATATAATTTTACTCCCTATTGATTTTAAATAATTATGTTATTCTAACTTTTCCTGTTTTAGTAGCAGATCTGTAATTTTTTGTTTCTTTGTAGGTTACTGTGTATTTGTAGGTTTTTTT
>CADBMS010000178.1 GCA_902795935.1 uncultured Methanobrevibacter sp. | reverse complement strand
GAAGAAATCCCAACTAAACTACCAAAAACAAAACCTACCACACAAGAAGAAATCCCAACTAAACTACCAAAAACAAAACCTATCAAACAAATCCAAACAGAAAAAACAACAGAAACTATAAAAAATAATATTGATACAACAATACCAAAAACAGAAAAAACAACATCAAATAATTCAATTAGTATGCAAAGCATTATAGATAGTTCAATGTTTGTAAAAAATTATATGGATAGTTACGGTGTTTTACCTTCTTCAGTACGAATTGAGAATAAAAAATGGAATATGTCGGAATTTTTATACTTTGCTGTTACAAGCATAGATAATATTAATAAAGGAATATTTGATTCAATACCAACAAAATCATTAGTTGATGTTATTTCATCTTCAAAAGATTTAAATATGGACACTATTAGTAAAAAAGAGTACTTATCTTTAGCAAAAATGATTAATGAATATATTGATAATGAAGGTGAAATTCCATTTAGCAAGCAAACTACTATAGGTATTATGCAGTTTAAAAGCTTGGTATACAGTTTTGCATCAATATTAACTAGTTATAAATTTACAAAAAAATTACCTGAAACATATATAGTTGATGACAGTTCATTTAAAGTGAAAGAAGGAGATAATGCAAATGTTATCCCAGCTAAACAAATTATTCCAAATCAAGACAATCGTAAAAGCTTGATTGATGAATTAGAAAAAGATATTCAAGATTATAAAAATAAAAAGTATCCTGAATCATTAATAACTAATAAAAAAGAAGATGAGGAAGAAAAACCAATTGATGATGGTATTGAAAGAACTCCAATAATAACACCAGAACCATCTGAATTTGAAAAAGAAGATCTTGATGGAGATTTAATTAATAATACTAAAGAAAATCCATCAGTATCCAATATTAAGCGTTTAATGCATAACTCATCTGAAGTAAATGATTTAAATGATATAAAAACTGATGAAGAAAATGATAATAATCATGAAAATTTTAAAGATTCATATAAATTAACTAGGTCTTCTGAATCTCCTATGCCTAAACCTAAAGAGATTACTAAAGAAGAGAAAAAAGAGTTAATTAAAGGTGATTTAGAGTACACTAGTCATGACAAAAAAATTGAAGCTGAAATGGATGATGATGAATATTATGATGAGGAATATGCTGAATCTTATGAAGTAAGTGATTGGTTAGTATTTTTAATATCTTTCATAATATTTTTTGGAATATTCGCAGTTATCGGATATCTTATTTATATAACTTATTTCCAAGCTACATTTGGCAGTCCTGCAGAATTAATTTCTGCTTTACTTAAAACAGCGTAAATAATATATAAAAATATTATTTATATTATTTTATCGTCTCCAAGTGTTTCCACAATTTGTGCATCGATAAAATATTGTTGTAGCTTCATCTGCTTTACGTGTTTGAACCATCCACCATTCTAATTCTCGATTATGACATTTATAACATAATCCTTTTGTAGTTGGCATTGTATTCACGTTATCTTCAATTACAATAAGCTCTTGATTATCTAATAACTTTTCTTCTATAATGTAATCTTTCTTTTTATCATTAGATATTATTTTTTCATATCCACAATTATAACACTGCAAAATATTATTTTTTGGTAATAATAATTTTCCACAGTTTTGACAAAATTCCATAAGAACCTCAAAAAAATCAGCCAATGAATGTTTATAGAACCAGATGGTAATTAATTTAGTAAAAAAAAGATAAAATTAAATTAATGTAAGTTATTCATCATCTAATACTTCTGGAATTTTTTCAGGTGTTTCTTCTGGTTCTGCATCATTTACTTCTTCAGATTTTTCCGGATTCTCGAAAGAATCTATGAATTCCACTTTAGTTATATTTTCAACATTATCCCAAATATCTTTTGCAATTCTAAATTTAGCAAAATGTATAGACATTAAAGGAGTTTCATCAAAATTAAACATATCATCTAAAGTGATTTTTACAACACCATCAATAATATCCACTTCTGCATTAGATTCACCAATTTCATATTCACCAATTTTAGGAGTAGGATAATGTAATCTTATCATATCTTTTACTTTATCTATGTCAGATTCAGTGATTGCAACTACTTCTAAATCATATTCAACTGTTTTACCTGCAAGTACATGGTTAAAATCTAATCTCACTCTTCCACTGGAAATGTTAATAACTCTTGCATGTTGATTTTCCATAGTTAATTCCATGCCTACATATGGTTTGATATTTTGTTTTTTGAATTCTTTCATTGGCACAATCTGAACCAAATTTTTATCTCTTTCACCATATGCCTTTTCTGGTTCTAATATTACTGTTTTTTTATCACCAACATCCATCCCTATAATTTCTTCATCTAATCCAGGGATTAAATGCCCTGCACCTACTATTATTGGTAATGGCCCATATGTTTTATAAGAATCTAAGATTCCTGCTTCTTCTGCAACATTTTCTAATGTTGTATCAAAAATTTCATTATTTTCTATGGTTTTTCCTGTGAAATTAATTTTTACAAAATCTTTTTCCTTTATTGACATAATATAATTCTCCTATGAGGTATTCTATCTTTAAACTCTTGTAATGCGTGTTTATCTTTATAGTTTAGTACACGAATAAGAGGGGGGTAAATTTCTATATATTTTGAAATTGTTTCCTTATCTATTTTTGATTCTAGTGACGATAAAACTCTTGTCTTATAATGAGTGCTGAAACCAGAGTTTATAAATTTTTTCACATCTTCTAATGTTGAAAATGGTTTATTTTTTATTATATTGTTTACTGTGGTTTCATCTAGTAATGCAAGATTTAATAATTCATTTTTTGATAAGGTGTTAACAGTTTCTAATATTAATTTTTCACTTCTTGTATTATGAAGTGGTGCATTATTACTTTCTATTTCTTCCCTTAAAACTTGAACGGTTGTTTTGGGTAACATGTTAATTGCAATATCAAGGTTATTTTTTTGTATTGCTTGGCGTATTATTGTTCCACTTACACCTTGTATTCTTTCTACAAATTGGAATTTATTTTTAAAATCAAAATTTATCTTAGTCAGAGATTTGGATAATGATACTATTACATAATTATCTTCTTCTAGTTTACCTTCAAGTACAATCTCTTTTGTAGTCATATCAACCATTTTATATGGTTTAGGTGCAATTCCATGACCTCTCTTAATTCTATTCATTATTTCTTGAAATCCATTAATATTTTTGTACCCTCTAGGAATTATATCTGCATCCAATGCTTGAAATGTTTTAGCTAAACATAAAGAATATTGTCCAGACCCCATTATACCCATAGGTGGCCCTTCAATTACTATGTCTGCTCCTGCAAGAATTGCTGTTTTAGCTCTTGCTTGTCGGGTCATTATAAATGGCAGTCCCCTACCACTTCGTTCTGTTGGTCCAGGCACTACTGCTACAAATAATGCATTAGGATGTTTTTTTTGTGCTTCTTTCATACAATGTAGGTGGCCATTATGTAATGGAGAATATTCCGTAAAATCTGCAATAATCTGTGTAGTGTTATCTCTGTATTCTGTTGAATCTTTGTATCTTGGTTCAATTTGTACATCATTTAGGATTTGTTTCCTATCATGTAGAATTATATTTGTTGCTAATGTTTCTTTGTTCATCAAATCATAATCCTTACCCTTATTAAAAGAAATTAAATAAAACTAGATTTTTATTAGAACATAATATTTATTATACAATTTTAATTTGAGGTTTTATTTAATATAACTTTTAACATAAATAATATAATTATAGTCTTATTTCAATATTATTAATGTTCATTAGCTGAACTAATAATTTAAATAAAATAGTAGTTTATTAAAATAATAATTTAATAAATGCCCACAATATTATAATTGATAAAAGTAAATAAAATAAATATAAGTAATAATTAAACATATTGGTGTTTCTAATGATAGATGTGTGTATCAAAAATTGCAAACTTTCACCAAAAAGTGAAAATGTATGTATAAACATAGACAACGGAAAAATTAAAAGTATAAATAAACTCGGTGAAAATGCAGAAACCATAATTAATGCAAAAAATAAAATAGTTTTACCAGGATTAATCGATACACATGTACATTTTAGAGATCCTGGACTAACACAAAAAGAAACATTCAAAACAGGAAGTATGGCAGCTGCAAATGGCGGATTCACCACAATTATAGATATGCCAAACACACTACCAAAAACAAACACATACCAAAATTTCAAAGATAAACTAAAAATTGCATCAAAAAAAAGCATAATAGATTACGGGTTACATGCTGGAACAGAAAACATTAAAGAAATACCAAAAATAAATAAATTAAACCCAATATCCTACAAAATATTCATGGATTTAAACACAAATAAACAATTAGAAGAAATATTTCAAACAATAAGCTTAAAAACAAACAAACCAATAACATTACACCCTGAAAATAAAGATATAATAGAACAAGAAACACTAAAACAACAAAACAACAAAAATACCAATGCAATAACATATGCAAATGCAAGACCCATAGAAGCAGAAATTGAATCAATAAAACAAGCAATAAACTTAACTAAAAAATATAACACACAAATACATTTATGCCACATAAGCACCCCCAAAACATTAACCTTAATAAAAAATGCAAAAAATCCAAAAATAAGTTGCGAAATAACTCCACATCACCTATTCTTAACCACAAATGCATTTAAAAAATATGGAAATTATGTTAAAACAAACCCCCCACTTAGACACCCAAACGAAAACTTAAGTTTAACTCATTTAAATAGAATAAATACTATTGCAACAGATCATGCACCCCATACAATAGAAGAAAAAGAAAAAGACCTGTGGACAGCATCACCAGGAATTCCAAATCTAGAAACATGCTTACCATTATTATTAAACGAATTAAATAAAGGAACAATTAATTTTGAAACAATAAAAGAAAAATTATGTTCAAATCCTGCCAAAATATTTAAATTACATCAAAAAGGAGAAATAGCGATAAAAAATGATGCAGATTTAGTTTTAATAGATTTAAAAAAAGAAACAATAATAAATCCAGATAATTTTTATACAAAAGGAAAATACAGTCCATTTGAAAATATGAAATTAAAAGGATGTCCTATACTTACAATGTTAAGAGGAAATATAATTATGGAAGATAACATAATTTACGAAAACAAAGGACAATTAGTTTCAAACTAAAACATTGCATTTACATTAAATTTTAATAGAAATATAATTTTATAAAAGTCCAATATATGATTATAAAAATCTCCATAGAATAATATAATAATATTAAATAATCACAAGCTTTTTAAAAAAAAAAAAAAAAATTAGTTAATATGGGTTTTTTTGTGTTTCCCATATTGTGTTTTTTTTATTTTAAGGATAGTGCGTTGTTTGGGCATTTTGGTATGCATTGGTCGCATAGTATGCAGAATCCTTTGAGTGGTACTTTT
>CADBMS010000177.1 GCA_902795935.1 uncultured Methanobrevibacter sp. | reverse complement strand
TAATGATTGTGGAGTAGTATATAGTATACTTGAAGATGATTTATTGGCACAAATATATTTCAGATCTGCTTTATCAGTTGATCCTTATTATGAACCTGCACTATATAATTTAGCGGCATCTTTAGTTGATATTGGTGAGTATGAAGAAGCTAGAACCTATTTTATGCGTTTATTTGATTGTAATCCAAATAATTTTAAGGCTCAATTTTATATGGGTCATTGTTATTATTTAGAAGGTAATGAAGAATTAGCTCTTGAACACTTTGAAAAAGCTTTAAAAATAGATAATACACAGGATGGATTATGGGATTATTTAGCTTACATTCAAATAGGATTAAATAAAAATTATGAAGCAATAGAGTCTTTAAATAATGCAATAAAATTAAATCCAAATTCAGAATCTGCATATTTAAAATTAGCAGAAATTTACTTGGATTTAGAAAGAGATGCAGATGCTTTAGAATACTTTAAAAAAGTTTTAGAAATAAATCCCTATAATGAGGAAGCAAATTTTAGTGTAAAATTATTTAACGAGTGATGCTTATGAATGAAATTGAAGGCTTATTTACTAAATCCAAGGAATATGAAGATAATGAAGATTATGATATGGCAATCGATGCCTTAAATAAAATTATTAAATTAGAACCAAATAATCAAGAAGCATATATTAAACTAGGTCATATTCAAGGTAATATTAAACAATTTAATAATGCATTAACTAGTTTCAAAAAAGCATTAGATATACATGAAAATTCAGATGCATTAACAGGTCAAGGATTAGTTTATTATTATATGGACAATTTTAAAGACGCATTAACTTCATTTAAAAAAGCATTAAATCAAGATAATAAAAATACACAATGTATCTATTATTTATCTAGGTGTTATTATAAGCAAGAAGATTATAAACAAGCATTATTTTTCCTTAACCAAGCAGTATCAATTAATCCAGATTTCTTAGATGCATGGAATGATATGGGTGTGATTAACAGCATTCTAAAGGATGAAGAAAATGCTTTAAAATCATTTACTGAAGTTTTAAGAATAAATAATGAATATGTTCCTGCATTATATAATATGGCCACAACTTTAGCAGATATGAAACGATATGATGAAGCTTTAGAATGTTTAGATCGTTTAGTTATAATGGATAATAATAATTATAAATCTCACTTTTACAGAGCTAATGTTTTATTTTTCATGAAAAAACCAAATGAATCCTTAGATTCATTTAAATTAGCATTAAGATTGGATGATAGTCAAAGTGAAGTTTGGAATTATCAAGGTTGTGTACAAGCAAGTATTGGAGATACTGATGGTGCAATTCAATCTCTTAAAAAAGCAATACAACTTAATAAAGATTATTCTGGTGCTTATTTAAATTTAGCTTTAGTTTATAAAAGTTTAAAAAAGGAAAGGGAAGCTAAAAATTACTTCAAAAAAGTATTAAAATTATCTCCTGAAATGAAAGAAACATTAAAACCATTAATGTAGATAAAAAAAGAAAAACATTAATGTATTTAAGATTATAAGAATAATAAAATTGAACTTTAATATGTTAAATTTAATATTATATTTATAAGAGGTATGGTAGTTTATTAATCTCATCAAGTAAAATATGTTTTATATTATTTTGAATTAAAAAAGCCCTATTTTTTATATAGAAAACTTTAAAGTTTTTCTATTTTTCTTAATTCATTGTCTGTGATTTCTAATTCTGTTTTATAGGTATTTATTAAAGATTTATATAGTTTAGCACATTTTTCTAATAATTCTCTTTGTTTTTCGATAGTTATTGTATTTGTGTTTATTTGGTTTCCTGATTTTAGTCTGAAATAAATGTGTCCTAGCATATCTTTATTTACATCATCAACTAAATTGACATATTCTTTGAACAATTTTTTATCAACTTTTAAAAAAATTGTTATTTTTTCACCTTGTTCCATACTGTCCATTCTACTAACTCCTAAAAAAAAAATAATAGTTTTTTTTAGTTCAATAATTATCTTTTATTTATCAAAAATATATAAATTTTTATTTTTATAGACCATCATTTCAAGTGTAAAAAAAATATTAATAAAATTATATGGGCAAGTTTACATTTTAAAAAAATTGTTTTACATGTTATTTAATCTATAAATACTGATATTTTTTCTATTATTTAATATATCTCTGTTATACTAGTAATAATGTATGTATAACTTATTTAAGAATCAATAGATTATATTTTTATATATTTAATATTTTTATAATCTTCCTGTGATAACTGTTATGTCTTCAAAGAATATATGTTCATTAGCGGTTATTTCTACATTGAATCCTAATTTTTGTAGTTTTTGGCATGTTTTTTTATTATTTGATAATGAAGATTGTACTAACTGCACTATCCCATCTTTATTCAAGAATTTTTTAACATCATTTAAAAAAAAATCAATAGTTTCTCTCCCATCAACTCCACCATCCCATGCTTTACTTAAAATATCATCACTGTCTAATTCATCTGTAGGTAAGTATGGGGTATTGAATAATATTAAATCAAATTTGTTACTTTTAACAGGTTCAAATAAGTTTCCTTCTAAAACTTTTATATTTTTAATATTATTTTTTTCTATATTCTTTTTTGTACAGTCGACTGCTTTGGGGTTAATGTCAATGCATGTTACTTCTTTAGCTATTTTTGATGCAGTTAGTGATATGATTCCAGTACCAGAACCTATTTCTAGCACTTTATCTTCTGATTTTATAATTAAGTTATCTGCAAATAAAAATGAATCATCTGATGGGATGTATACGTCTGGACAGGTTTCTATTAATAATCCTTCATATTCAATCATTATTTATCAGTTCCTGTAGCTTATTAGATATATTTAATATTTCTTCAGGTTTGAGTTTAAAGACTTTTGTATCTAAATTATCAAAATTTAATGAATCTATTATGTTTTTTCTTTCTTCTTTAGAATATGATCCAAATTCATGAAATGATTCCATTAGTGCCTTTTTTGTATTTTTCTTTTTGTGTTGGAATAATGCTCGACATGTAATTTCGAAGAATCTATCACTTATTACTTCATTTTTTGGGGTTAATTTAATTATTGATGAATCAACTTTAGGTTGAGGTATAAATGACTGTGGCGATACATTATCTAAATATTCAACTTTTGCCTTAAAATATAGCATTACAGATAGTCTTGAATAATTTTTTGTGTTGTATGGGGCAATCATACGTTTTGCAAATTCTTTTTGATACATTAAGATTGCATAGTCAAATTTGTGTTCTAAGAATTTAAATGTTATTGGTGATGATATTTGGTAGGGTAAGTTGGCTACAATTTTGTTAAAATAAGGAAAATCTGTTTTTAATGCATCATGTTCTATGATTTCTACATTGTTTATATTTAGTTTTTTTAGCCGGTCTCTTAGTATTTCTGTGTTTCGTGAATCTTTTTCTATAACTATTATTTTTTTGACTTGTGGAGCTATTTTAATGGTTAATGTTCCTATTCCACATCCAATTTCAAGTATTGTATCATTTTTATTTAAATTAGCAAATTTTAAGATTTTTTTTAATTTAAATTCATCTATTAGATAATTTTGACCTAATTTTTTGTTTAATTTGATTTTATATTCTTTTAGGATGTTTTTTGTTTCTTTTGTTAGTGAAACTTTAGATGTTTTATCTTGAGATGTCATATATCTATCCTAAGAAAAAATAAGTTTTAATATAAAGAATAAGTAGTTAATATTAATATAAAAAATAGATTAAGAGAAATTAAAAAGATTTTTAGTTTTTATTTTTTCTATTTTCTCTTTTTCCACGAGGCATTGGTGGTTTAGTGAATAAACTATATTTCTTTTTACCCCTTGTGGTTTTTTCAGCATCTAATTCAATTAAAACTCTTTTAGTTAAAAGTTTAACTGGGTCTTTTATGGCTGGAATTCTAGTACTTAAATCTTCAAAGCTTTCAAATGGTTTTTCTTCACGTACTTTCAGAATTTCTAACATATATTTTTTACCAATTCCAGGTACTAACTCTAGTTGATGGAATCTTGTACTGATTGGGCCTGCGTTATTAATAAATTCTAAGAATTTAGCTTCGTTTTCTTGGATAATTTCTTCGATTACATATTGTAATTCCACGCGTGAAGTTGCAGTTAAGTTTTCATTTTTGATTCTGCGATTAACACGGCTTATTTTGTCCCTTTTTTCTGATCCGATGTAGACTTTATCATGTATTTCTATATCTGCATTTGGTTTAGGTGTAAGTTCCAATAATGTGAATTCTTCAGTACCTATAGCTTGGGCAACTGGTTTGTTTTTATAACTTGAATTGTTTTCTGAAACATGTCCTAATGGTAGATAATCTAATATAATTGCATGATTTTCCATGTTATCACAAACTATTTTTTATATTTATCAGTATTTCTTCTTCATCGATATTTATTCACTATTTCTAAGACTTTTTCCATTTTTTCTTTTTCATATGGAATTCTTTCTTTAGTAAATAATAATCTAAGGTCTGCCAAATCATCAGGCATCATATATGCTACTTTTATTGCATATTTTTTTTGACCTAATGGTTCTTTAAGTTCTTCTATGAGTTGTTCTGATTGTTCAAACTCTATTTTAGAAAACTTAGTAACATGGTCTAATGTTAGATTTTGTTCGTAAGTTAATTCATTTTCTTCAGCAAAATCTTCTAAAACCTTTTTAACTTCTGCAATAGAAATTGGTTCGGTTTCTAGAACATTTTTTCCAATCATCATAATCACTCTTGTAATTTTAAGTGTTGTGGACGAACTATGAGTTTTTTAGCTTTGTTCCCATCTTTTAATGATATTATATATGCTTGTCCTCTAATATCAACCACTTTTGCAGTTTTTCCATGAAATCTTGGATGTGGTTGACCTTTGTGTATTGATGGGTCAATGATGATGTGCACTAAATCATCTTTTTCGAATTTTTGAATTTTTTTAGTAATTGGGTTACTTCTTCCTGGTCTTTTGGTAAATTGAAGTTTATGTCTTGTTTTACTTCTGTAACCTCTTGATCTTGTTACCATAATTTAAACCTCCATGTATAAATGCACCATTTTAATCTAGATGGTGTTCTATGTAATAGTTAATAGAAACTCCTCTTAACTTAATAAAGGAGCATATTATATTCCTCTTATGCCTTTAAAAAATATTAATTTTTTATGTGCGAAGAAAATAGCATGATATCTAATTAATATAATCAATATCTATTAGTATAAAATATGTTTATTTAATATATATTAAGTTTTGTATAATTAGAAAATTATATTTATTAAATATTAAACTATATAAGTATTTAATTATTTCCAACTTCAATGACATCTAATTGGGTGCATAATGCAGCAACACCTAAAACACTACTTACACTAGGATTACTGCGACCTTCATCACTAGATATCAATTCTTTAATATATAATCCGCCTTGACCTTTAATTGTTAAAACAATATGTCTAGGATTAATGAATTCTGATTTAATATTAAAAACTTTACGTTCACGAATCTTATCTGCACGTCTATGAGAAACACGATTTGGTGTACGTTGCTTAATAATGTCTAATGAATTTAATTTATCTAAATCTTCAAGCATTATGTCTTCATCTAACTCTACTTCTGCACGATAAACTTTATAAGTATCAGGAGATGAAACTTTAATTTCACCTTTACGCTTACGATGAGTGTATTTTAAATCTAATATTTCCACTTTACCATCAGAACTACTATTGACTACGGATTCTAGTTCTTTTAAATTAATAGTTCTAGTTTTAGGGGATCTTAATTCTAATACAAACGGTCGGCCATTACCAAGCATTCTAACATTTATATCTTCACGCCCAGCACCATGAAATTTAGCATCACGACCTCGGCACATCTTTAATGCAGGTTCAGAAATGAATTCTTCAACAGTTTCAGGGTATTGTTTACCAGTGAAATCACATTCTTCACACCCTTTACCTTTACATTTACCACAAGGCCACTTAGTTTGAGGAATATTTCTAACTAATTTACGATAACGACCCTCAATAAAGATGGGATTAAACATAAGATAAATTGTAGGAGTTTCTGGTTTATAATTTACATTAATAATAATTTCAGGATTCTCAAAATCAACTTCAACATTTAAAGAATCCTCTAAAATTAAACCTAATTCACGATTTAATTCTTTTTTAATATTTTCAACATCAATACCTAATTTTTCACTTAATTCCTCATCACAACTTAAAATTTCTTTATCTATTTTAGTTCCAATAAGAAAACTATGATATTCAACATCCATGTATTCTAGTTTTTCTTTTGCACGGACACTAGCAGCATCTATTTTATTAAATACTCCTTTACAGATACTACATTCATTATCATCGAAGTTTAGATTATCATTTAATTTTTCACGTAAATAGTTTCCGCGCATAACATTGCCTTGTCCTGGAATAATATCTGAAAATTTACGACCTAAACAATGATTACAAATTTTACCATTTGTGTATTCAAGGATAATTTCAGCTCTTCTTTTCAATTCAGTATCCATATTCATAACTAAATCAACTCAAATAATGAAAAATAAGTTTTATTAAATAAAATAAGGGAGATAATGTGTAAATGGTTTATATATGTTTTATCTCATAAATTGTCTCATAAGTTGGCCCATAGGGCCACCCATTTTACGTTTTCCGAAACCTTTCATGGCTTTTTTAGTAACATTATAATATTTTAACAGTTCTTTAACATCTTCGTTACGAACACCAGAACCTCTGGATATGCGTTTAATACGGGATTGTTTAATAACTTCTGGGTGGTTTAGTTCATAATCTGTCATAGAATCCATAATAATTTTATATCGGTTAATTTTATCTTCAGTCACTTTTGAAGCATTTTTGGGAAGTCTTTTACTTGCACTAGGCATCATATTCATGATTTGTTGCATAGGTCCCATTTTACTCATCATATCAAATTGGGATCTTAAATCTTTAAGTGAAAACTTACCAGATAACATTGCATCCATGGTTTCAGTAGCACCATCATCATCTGTAACTTCTTCAGCACGTTCTATTAATGTTTTAATATCTCCCATTCCAAGTAAACGCGAAATAAATCTTTCAGGATCAAATGGTTCAAAGTCATCTATACGTTCACCAGTTCCAATAAATTTAATTGGAGCTTTAGTTTCAGATACTGCTGATAATGCTCCTCCTCCTTTAGCAGAACCATCTAATTTTGTTACAATAATTGATCCAATATCTGTAGTTTTTGCAAATGCTTGAGCTTGTTCTTTAGCTTGTTGTCCTATAGTTCCATCAATAACTAGAATTGCTTCATCTGGTTCAACAACACTATTTAATTCTTCCATTTCCTCTAAAAGGTCGTTTTCATCTTTGTGTCGTCCTGCAGTATCAACTATTATTAAATTTTGTTTTTTGAAGTGTTTTAATCCTTTACGTGCAAGGTCTAATGCATCTTTGTTTTCAGGATCTCCATAGATTTGAACATCCAGTTCTTCAGTTAATTGTTTTAATTGTTCATATGCTGCAGGTCTCCAAGTATCTGTACAGATAATTGCAGGATTGAATCCTTTTTTCTGAAAATATCTTGTTAATTTACCAATGGTGGTTGTTTTACCACTACCTTGTAATCCTAAAAATAGTATTTTAAATTGTTTTTTATTAATATCAATCTCTTGGGCGGTTTCTCCAATTAATTTAACTAATTCTTCATATACGATGGTTATTATATGTTCTTTTGGAGTTACTCCTTTAGGCGGTTCTTCTTTCATCGCCCTTCCTTCTATGGATTTGGATAACTTCATAACTAATTGTACATTAACATCAGATTGGAGTAATGCTCTTTGAATATCTTTAATGACTTCTTTGACAATTTTTTCATCAACAATTGTCATTCCTGCCAATTTTTTCATGGTGTTCGTAAGGTTTTTACCTAAACTTCCTAACATTTCTGTTCACCTTGAAGAATAATTTTTATATTATAAGATTTATTTTTTTTTTTAGATTTTCATTATTTATAATAATCTATTTACTTGTGTAATATAATATTAATTATTATTTTTACTAAAAAAATAAAGAATAATAAAACTATTATTAATAAGTATTTTTCAGTATAATTTTGTATTTGATTATTTAATATTTGATATTCCATAATTTTAGGGGTTTATTATATGATTCGTGAAATAATAAAAGAAAGTTTAGAAACATGTCCTATTGTGAAAAAAGGGGATTATAATTATTTTGTACATCCGATAAGTGATGGATTACCTTTAGTTGAACCAGATATTTTAAAGGGGATTGCTAAATTAATTAAAGATAATTTTAAAACTGATGTTGATAAAATTGTTTGTATTGAAGCAATGGGTATACATTTGGCAACTGCATTATCTTTAGAACTTAATATTCCATTTGTGGTTGTTCGTAAAAGAAAATATGGATTGCCTGGTGAATTGGCAGTTCATCAAACTACTGGTTATAGTAAAGGAGAATTATATATTAATGCTATTGATAAAGATGATTCAGTATTAGTTATTGATGATGTTGCCAGTACGGGTGGGACTATGGTTGCTGTTTTAGAAGCATTAACTAATAATGGTGTTAATATTAAAGAAATAGTCACTGTTATTGATAAAGATGATGGTAATAAAATTGTTGAAGAAAAAACAGGCTTTAAACTTAATTCTTTAATGAAAGTTACTATGGTTGATGGTAAAGTAAAAGCTGAACCATTAATATAATGAATAAACATTCGCCCTTCTTTTTATAAAATGATTTAATTTATTGGTTATTATTATGTATGATTTGAGTATAAACAATATAATCAATCGTATTACTAAAGTGGATGCAAAAATTGTAGGTATACAATTTCCTGATGGTTTAAAAACTCATGCAACTAATATGGCTCGTGAAATTGAAGATAAAACTGATGCTGAAGTAATTATATCTGCAGATGCATGTTTCGGTGCTTGTGACACTCCAGATGCTAAACTCATTGAATTTACGGACTTATTGATACATTTTGGCCACACTCCACTTCCTTTAAAATATAAAACTCCAGTAATGTTTGTTGAAGCATATTCTCAGATTGATGTTAAAGATTCATTAAATAAAGCATTAAATTTACTTAAAAATTATAATGATATTGGTTTAGCAACAACAACTCAACATTTACATTTATTAGAGGAGATATCTGATTTTTTAAAAGTTAATAATAAAAATGTTGTAGTGTCCAAGGGTCAGAGCACTCGTTTGGGTCAAGTTTTAGGTTGTAATTTTTCTTCAATAAAAAACCTTGATGTTGATGCTTATTTATTTATTGGTAGTGGAAATTTTCATCCATTGGGTATAAAATTATTTACTAATGCTCCTGTTGTAATTGCAGATCCTTATATGGCTGAAGCCAGATTAATTGATGATTTTGCTGATAGAATATTGCGAATTAGATTTGCAAGAATAGTTAAAGCAAGAGAAGCTAAAAAATGGGGTATTTTAGTTTCATCTAAGGAAGGTCAGTATCGTATGAATTTAGCAAGAAATATTAAAAAGTCTTTAATAGATTTGGGATTTGAGGCTTTTATAATTATGATGGAGAATATTAGTCCAGATAATTTATTACCTTATAGTGATATTGATTCTTTTGTTGTAACTGCTTGTCCTCGTATTGCTATTGATGATTCTAATATGTATAAAAAGCCTTTAATAACTCCTCAAGAATTAGAGATTGTTTTAAATAAAAGAGATTGGGAAAACTATCAATTAGATGAAATAAACTTTATAGATAATCAATAAAAATATTGTTTCTATTATTTTTAGGTTTAAATAATTACTTAAGTTTTTATGCTTGTTTATTACAATTATAAATAAATATTATTGATGGGGGCAAATCATATTCAAATTACAGATATTGTTAAAGATTCAATAGCTTATCCATTCATGGATTGGCCAAATTTTGTTTTATTATTTTTATTAATAGCATCTTGTATTTTTATAATTCCAATACCATTATTTGTTGGCTATATTTATCGTATTATGACTTCAACAATTTATGGCTATGATTCTTTACCAAACTTTGATGAATTAGCAGAGATGTATGTTGATGGATTAAAATTAATCTTATCATTAATAGTTTATGTTTTGTTTGGTATGATGATATCAACAATAATCCTAGTAATTGCTGAAGTAATTGGTGGTTTTGTAGGGATATTTTTTAGTTTAATAAATCAATTATTCATTATTATATTATCGATATTCACAATATTTGCAGTTTCTAATATGGTCTTATACAATGACTGGATTGCAGTATTTGATTTTAAATCCATTTATATTCTTTGTAATAATATTGGATTTATAAGAATAATTGCATGGTATGGTATTTTAGTATTAATGAGTATTTTCATAATAATTGCATCAATATTTTCATTAGTATTACCCTTAATACCATTTATATTGCTAGTGTGGTTTAGTGTATTTGGATACAGAAGTTTAGCATTACTAGTTGCATGTTCTGAAGATTCAATAAGTTTTAAAGTAGATTTAAACGAAACTTCGATAGAAGAAATTGAAGAGTTAGAAAATAATGAAGATGATGTATTGGATGAATAAAATTCATTTTTTCTCATCACTAGTCATTATTTCTATTTAAAACAAGTTTAACTAATTTATAAATTATAATAAAAGACATTATGCTAGTAATGACTAAAATTACTATAATCTCAACTATTATTGGATTATTAATTAAATTAATTTTTTTTTCATCTGAAAACTTTATGGTGCCGATATATTTATAGTTTGGAGCTATTGGAATATCTTCTGCTTTTATTAAGCTATTATTAATATAAATATCATCAACAAAACCAGTATAATTCTTTTTTATCAGAGCGCCATCTTCATTAGAGACATAAATATCTGTTATATTACTTTTATTAGTAGTATAGTAGTTAAATGTTGTAATATCTCTTCTAAACTCACCATATTTGTCTGATCTTGCTAATTGATTCATTGATTTAATTTTGTCAGTAGTGTTTAAGGATATGTTTCCCTTTCTGGAGTAACTGTAATCATTAGGTATTGAAACATATTGTCCTGGATTTAATTTTTTAGTAACTATTTTATCGGGTGTTGCAATTCCATAATTTCCATTAGGTGCTTTAATAAGAATATGGCCTCTTCCATAAGATTTTTTTATTTTTTGTATTTTTATTAAATCTTTTTTGGATATTTCATTGTTTTTTGAAATCATTTTTGCAGCTATATTTTCACATTCCTGGTTATCTGCACCATCATCGATTCCACCTAATCCAATCATCCATCCATTATTTGTAATGATTACATGGCAATAGTATTTGCCATCTGTTTTGTACTGTTTTACTGCTGGAATTCCATGCCAGTTAATTTTTTTAATATATATGTCTGCATCAAAATCTGAATCTCGCCTAAAACTCATAATGCTGTTGTTTTCTTTTAGTTGTAAAATAATAGAGCAACAACCACTTAAACTAGTTTCATTAGCATTATTAAAACTAACATTATTGTAATCTGAATAATTGAAAGCATAAACTGTTCCAAATATTGAAATAAGAACAAGAAATATTGTTAATGTAAAAATTTTCTTTTTCAGCTGCATATATTATAATATTGATTCTAAATAATAATAAAATTAATCATTGAATAACAAATTATTTTCAAAATTTTTAATTCAATTTTTATATTAAATCACTAAACAGTTAAATTGGTAAATTTAGTTTTAAAGCGAATAATATAATTAGTGTTGATATAATCATTCCCAGTGATGCGCCTGCTAATAATTGAGCAACAGTATGTCTTCTTAAGTATAATCTACTATATGTTGTTATTAGTAATATAATTAAAAATAAAAATCCAAAATAACCCCAAATATGTATTATAAAAGGTATGGGGCTAGATACTACAATGGCATGTATACTTATTTTCCATTTATATGTTATTAAATAAATTAGAAGTAAATTACAAAAATAAGCAAACATCAGTACAATTACACCAATAATGTCTGTTATTAAATATAAAGTGATAATACAAATCAAAAAACATATTGTAGAAATTAATAATGGAACATTCCTGTCTTTTCTATTAGTTAAATCCATATTGGCTTTTTTATACCTAGACCAAATATGCACTACAATTAATGGAATTATTGATATAAAAGTAATAGATACAATACTTATATTTATAAAAGCATAAGTGAAGCCTGTATAATAAAAGGATATGCTAATAAACATTAATGAATCCCAAAAAAGTGGATTAAAAAGTGCTCCATTCATATTAGCCATATATTCAAAAGTATCACTCATCAGTATCACTTAATCCTAAGTGCTCTTAATAATATATGAAATAAGGTTAAAATGTAATATGCATTCTAAATTATTAATGATATAAATAACTAAGAATTCCATATATCTTTTTCTTTTTAAAAAATCATTTGAATCAATAATCCAATACTTATACTTCGTTTGATGGTGATTTATTAAATGATAAATTATGATTCAAATGATTTCAGCTAAATTCGAAAATTTAACATTTAAATAATATATTAAGAATTATTATTTAAAAATATCTATATGTTGCATAGAAATTCAAATTTCTAGGATGAAATGCCTTTACAAACGCAGAATTTACAAATATAAAACTCATCACTATTTTTTCTAAATTCCTCTTTAACATCACAATAATAGATTCTTTTCCCATCATTTTCTTTCATAAAAACAGTTTTATTATCTTTAAAATCCATTTTAATAGGGTGTAATGGTTTTTTCACTATTAAACTCAAATATAAACAAACATGTATGATAAAATTTTTAAACACTTCTTCAGTTGCAGGGGATTCATTAAAAAATAATTCTATTTCACATTTCATATTATTGATTATTGTATCTGAAATTTCAAAGTCATCTTCATTTTTTATATCAAAATATAAAATCTCATAATAATTTTTAATATTGTAATTAGCTACTTGTTTTGATACATTGTTAATGTTTTTATCTTCAACAATATCTTCTAAATAGTGGATATCATATTGTTTAATGCTTTCTTTTATTTCTTTTAATAATTTAGAAGCTTTCATAACTAACCTCTATCTTAATTAGATATTATTTCATTAAATTCAATTTTCAAGAGATAAATAATTGTATATATAAAAAATCTATTATATTACTTTTCTATTAGTTTTATTTAAGATATAAATTCACTATTTTCGTTATTATATTAACCTAATATCTCTAAATCACTTTCTTCATCATAATTAATTGTCATTATAAATAGTGAAAAATACAAATAGGTTATTAAGACATTATTTTTTAATAATTTAGAATTATAAGAATTATTTTAATATTTAATCAACTAAAAATTTTATTAATTAAATTTAAATCAATTTTAAATATTAATATTTAATTTAATAATGTTTTAAAGATTTTTTTATAAATTAATAGTCGAAAGATTTAACTGTAATTACTATATAACTAAATTATTATGAGAGAATTAATATTTTTTTATAATATTGTATTCTCTATAATTTTAAAGTTAAAATATATTTTAAAATATGAGAATACTTTTAAAATTTTTTTACAAAAACTGTGTTCTCAATGGAGTTTGTGGTGAAGATGATTTTTAGTAACTAAAAAAATTAGTCATTATAATATATTAACAAAAACACGTTACAAATTTAAAACATTTTCACACATTAATTAGGTGATATATATGAAAATTGAGCATACTTTATGTCCTTCTTGTAGTGTTGGGTGTGGGATGAGTGTTATTTTGGTTGATGGTTTGGT
>CADBMS010000176.1 GCA_902795935.1 uncultured Methanobrevibacter sp. | reverse complement strand
CAAAAAGTGTTAATTGGAACTAACTTACATAATTGAAAAATAAAAAAAAAAAAAAAAAAATATGTCAAGATTATTATTAATTGGACCTGTATGTAAAGATATTATTATTCAAAATAATAAAAAAACTTACAAAACAGGTGGTGCTATTTACTACCAATCCCATATTTTAGAATCATTTAAACAAGATTATGAATGCATAGTTACATTATCCAAAAAAGATATTAATTTGTTAAACAATTTTCCAAACACAAATAAAATAAATATAATATATAAATTAGAAACATTATGTTTTGTTAATGAATATGCTAATAATAGAAATTATCGTATACAAAAATCTAATATGGTAAAAAATCCTATTACTATAGGTGATATAAAGCCTATATTAAAAAATAATAAGTTTGATTATGTTTTACTTGGACCTTTAATAGAAACAGATTTACCATTAAAAACTATTAAATTTTTGAAAGATAAAAATTTAAAAATTTGTATGGGAATCCAAGGCTATTTACGAAAATTGAAAAATAAAAAGGTTATTCTAGAATCTCCAAAATATATTAATGAATTACTAGATATGATTGATATTTTATTTTTAGATGAAACTGAACTGAAAACTATCTTAAAATATAAAAATTTTAAAAATGAAATTGATGTTCTAACATTATCACAGTTAGGACCTCCAGAAATAATTATTACACAAGCAAGTAATGGATCAAAAATTTATTCTAAAGAAAATAACAAAATATACAATATTCCTGCATTTTCAGCTAAAACAGTTGTAAATCCTACAGGAAGTGGAGATACATACATGGCAGCATTTATTTGTGAAAAATTAAATAAAAAGAGCATGATTGATTGTGGAATATTTGCATCAATGACTTGTAAAGAAAAAATAGAAACTGAAAAAAACTTTAACAAAACCAGAGCTTGTATTAAAAAAAGAATAAATAAAATAAACTAACTATTTTAGTTTATAAATTTTTAGTTAACTTATGATAAGTGGCAAAATTATAAATGGCAATAAACCTGCAGCTAAGAATAAAACTATACCCAAAATCGTATATTCATTATTACGATCCATAATTCCTGACACTATAAACATTAATCCCAAAAAACCTAAAATAGCAGGAATTACATGAGAATAAATCAAAGTACCCGTGACTGTTTCTTGAACCATATTATCACTTAGTTACAATATTAATAAATATTTGTAATAATTTATTTTTAAATCTAATAAATTTCTTAACGATATTTATTAATTATTTAAATTATAAATATTATTAAATATTATATTTTCACATTATATAAATTTAATTAAATAGATTTTACTTAATATTTTTAACTTTGAAAGAATTTGAATGTAAATGATTAAGTGTTTAAGTAATATAAACACTATAACTAAGAATTACTAGTATATATTTATGAAATTTAAACACTTCTTATTAAAAACATCAATATATTATAAATTACATAACATACACAAATTATAATTTTATGCAAAATATATTTATTAATATTGTCTTTTCAGAGATTATACGAGTTGATTTAGATGTATCAATTAACAAGTAACTTAATAATATACAGAAATGATAATATAATAAAAAATTTATCCGATATATTTAGAATTTATAATTCTGGCAATTACGATAAAATAAACTTAATATCTTCAATATATACTCAAATTAATAAATTATTAACAATATCCTACGAATATGGATTTAATAATAATTTATGGCATAATTATTTAGCTTTTATTCTTGTAATGGATGAAAATCCATTCACTTTAATATCTGAAAAAAATATTGAAGAAGAATGTTCTTTAAAAGAATTTGTTATTAATGATTTAAAAATTTTCAAGAAATTATTTGATTATGATTTTAGTAATATTGAAAAAGAACTTCAAATTAATTGTTTTAGTAAAATCCAAAATTATAATGTTAAATCTAATAATAAAAAAATATTCAATAAAGATGTAACTATCAAAATACAAAAACTTAGTGAAGATTTAAGTAAAGTGGATAATATAAATGATTTTTATAATATTTTAACTTATTTTTATCAACAATATGGTGTTGGAAATCTTGGATTATATCGTGCATTTAAAATATCTCATAATGATAAATTATTAACCCCAATAAGTTCTATTGATGAAGTGATATTAGATGACATTGTGGGTTATAAAACACAAAAAAATAAATTAATTAAAAATACTGAAGCTTTTGTTAAGGGCAAACGTGCAAATAATATATTATTATATGGGGATGCAGGTACTGGAAAATCAACTAGTATAAAAGCAATACTTAATCAATATTATGAAGATGGTTTAAGAGTTATTGAAGTGTATAAACATGAAACTAAATATTTGCCAAAAATTATAAACAAAATTAAGAATCGTAATTATCGATTTATATTATATATGGATGATTTATCATTTGAAGAATCTGAAAGCGAATATAAATATCTCAAAGCATTAATTGAAGGAGGTATTGGAGCTAAACCTAATAATATTGTAATCTACGCAACCTCAAATAGAAGACATATTATAAGAGAAACATGGAATGAACGAATTAACATGAATAAGAATCATGAAATGTATGAATCAGATACTATTGATGAAAAATTATCATTAGTAAATCGTTTTGGCATAACTATTAGGTATTATAAACCTAGTGTTAAAGAATATCATAATATGGTACTAACAAAAGCAAAAAAACATCCTGAAATTAAATTAAATGAAGATGAATTAATAAATATTGCAAATAATTGGCTTATGAATCATGCAGGCCCTTCAGGACGTACTGCGGAACAATTAATTATTCATTTGATTGCAACTACTAATTAGTTCTATTTAAATGGTATTTTTTAAGCAATCTATAATTTCAATTAATCATAAATTTTTTTCAGCCCATTTTATTCCAACATCAAACATTTTTAAATTAATATCAATAAGTTTAGGTTTAGATGCAAAAGTATGTCTAATTGCTTTTTCAAATGATTCATGAGTAAGTTTTGTATAACCCAAATACATGATTACACCTAGCATAATAGTATTAGCTGCTTTTTCTACACCCATTTCTGTAGCTAATTTACGTGCAGGTACAGCAATAATTTTAACATCATTTCGTGCATTATACTCACCAGTAGTAGAATCAAAAATTATAGTTCCATTTTTTAACACATCAGAAGCAAATTCATCCAATGAGGGTTGATTAAATGCAATTAAAACTTCATTATGTTTAATTGCAGGCGAACCAATTTTTTCACCTGAAATAACAACTACACAACTTGCAGTTCCACCCCTTTGCTCAGGACCGTAAGAAGGATACCATGAAACATTATGTCGATCAGTGATTGCTGCTTGCGCAATAGTTAATCCCATACTTAATACACCTTGTCCACCAAATCCTGCTATTTTAATTGATTTAGTTGTAAAATTTTCATCATGTATCGGATCATTAGTACTTAATTCATCAATTTTAAATATTTTATCTAACGATTCTTTTGAAAAATCACTTTTTAAACGTTTAACAACATTCACTTCTTTCGTTCTATCTCTAAATCGCTTAAGAGGGAATTCTTTAACTAAATCTTCATTTAAGAATCTTTCTGTGCCTTTAGCATCTTGTCTTAAATTAGTTGGACATGGAGATAAAACTTCAACAAAAGCATACCCCTTTCCATCTTTTTGTATTTTAAGTGCTTTTTTTATGGCTACTTTAGCTTTACGTATATGTTTAATATCTGAAAGAGATACTCTTTCAATAAAAACAGGTGCTTTAAGATTATCTATTAATTCACACATATGCAAAGGATATCCTGTAAAATTAGGATCTCTTCCTTGTTGACAAGTAACAGTTACTTCACCAACTAATGTAGTTGGAGCCATTTGTCCACCAGTCATACCATATACAGTATTATTTACAAAAAATACTGCTAATTTTTCACCTCTATTCGCTGACTGTAAAGTTTCATTTAAACCAATAGATGCTAAATCACCATCTCCCTGATAAGAAATTAATATAGCATCATTTTCTGCACGTGAAATTCCAGTTGCAACCGCAGGAGCACGTCCATGAGCTACTTGCACATTTCCACAATTAAAATAATAATACGCAAATACTGCACAACCTACAGGACTAATCATAACAGACCTGTCTTGTATATCTAAATCTTCCATTACTTCTGCAATTAATTTATGTAATATTCCATGCCCACAACCGGCACAGTAATGTGTTGTAGTTGTATCCGTTCCACCTTTTCTTTCAAATGAATCATATAAAGTATTGGGTT
>CADBMS010000175.1 GCA_902795935.1 uncultured Methanobrevibacter sp. | reverse complement strand
TCCTTTTATTCAGTATATTTGTGAAGATCATGATTTTAAGATTGTTCCAATTGTTATCAGTCAACAAATACCTGAATTATGTGAATCTTTGGCTGATAGTATTAAAGAAGTTAGTGAAAAGTTGGGTAAAAAAATTGTTGTTCTTGCCAGTAGTGATCTTAATCATTATGAGGACAGTGAGACTTCCAAGTTTTTGGATGATAAAGTTATGAAATCTGTTGGGGACATGGATACTAAGCAACTTGTAAATGATATTGTTGAATATGATATTACAATGTGTGGTTATGGACCGGTTATAACTGCTATTTGTTATGCTAAGTTGTGTAATTATGATAGCTGTGATGTATTAAATTACAGCAATAGTGGTGATGTATCTGGAGATTATGATTCTGTTGTAGGTTATATGTCAGCCATTATGGGCAGGTAAATGAGAGTGGGATTAAATCATTACCTGTAAACTTTTTTTATTATTAAATTTTTATAATTACTGTGTTAATTTTCTAACACGAAAAAAGTAATACTTTTTTATAAAAAAGTATTTATGATAGTTGGTACACATATTTATACTGTAGAGTAATAATTATTTATAAAACATTATGATTATTTTCTACATAAATAAACAAAAAAACAAGAAATTAAAAAGTTAGCCTTCTAATATAATTGTTGATTGCCAAAATTAAAATATACATCATACAGATTAAGAAGAAAAAATACATAAAATTAGAAAATACTAAAAAGATTATCCATATTCCCCTAGTTTAAAAACTATTCGGATAAACATAATTAGCTATTAACAATTATAAAAAGAATCTAAATGATTTAAAGTGTTCAATATAATATTGAAAATTTGTATAAAAAGCCATTAGAATTATTAATTTAATTCCAAACATTTTTTTCTTTTAAAAAATTAAACCCCATAAAACAAACTATTTTTAAATAATAATTTCAAAGAATTAATAAAACTCATATTCCACAAAAAGAGTTCAAAATAATTAATTAATAAATAAAAACAAAAAAATAGATTAAATTAATAGAAGGAGAAATTAATTTCCCCTCATATCAAAATTTCTGAATTATATTTTTAATTCAAAGTCTGAAGGATCTAAATCAAATTCTTCATCACTGGACAATATTCCTCTGTTTCTTAGAACTTGTCTAGCAAGTAACCAGTAAACAAGAGCAATAGCTTTTCTACCTTTGTTGTTAACTGGAATAACAACATCCACATTGGATAAAAGGTTTTCTGTATCACATAATGCAACAACAGGTATACCGTTTTGTCTTGCTTCAATTACTGCCTGTGAATCTGATCTAGGGTCAGTTACCACTAATATTTTTGGTTCAATGAATTTTGAATATTGTGGGTTTGTAAGTGTTCCAGGAATGAATCTGCCTGGGATAGTTTTTGTACCTGTTACTTCTCCGAATTTTTTAACAGGTGCTTGACCGTACTGTCTTGTACTTACAACAAGTACATCATCAGGGTCATATTTTGATAAAAGTTTAGCAGCGATTAATATTTTATCATTACTGCTTTTAACATCTAAGACATGAAGACCATCTGCTCTTACTCTGTAGATATATTTTTCCATGTCTTTAGTTTTTTGTTGAGTACCTATGTGTAAACCTGCTGCAAGGTACTTATCTAATGGTATTAATAATTCAGTCATTTTATCTACCTCATTTTATTATTTTAATATTTTATATTTCCAAAGAATATTAATAATCAAACGTTATTGCATCATAATTACAAATGTCCTGACATACTAGGCAACGATAACACTTATCCTTATCTGTTAACACTAATTTTCCATTCATGACAGTAAAAATGTCTACTGGACATACATCTAAGCATTCTAAACAATCGTATAATACACATTTTT
Organism: uncultured Methanobrevibacter sp.; assembly: GCA_902795935.1. Taxonomy (GTDB): domain Archaea; phylum Methanobacteriota; class Methanobacteria; order Methanobacteriales; family Methanobacteriaceae; genus CADBMS01. Next base: position 896 of record CADBMS010000175.1, on the reverse strand, counting down.
CGTGATTAATATTAATATCCATGTAATACTCCATTGCTTATAAATCAGCCATTTTAGGATTTGGTAATTCTTCTTCAATTCTGACTAATTCGTTAAGTTTTGCTATTCTTTCTCCACCTGCAGCTCCTGTCTTAATGATTGGAGCGTTAAATGCAACTGCTAAGTGTGCAATTGTTTCATCAGTTGTTTCACCAGATCTGTGAGATACTACAGGAACATATTTGTTAGCTTTTGCTAATTGTATTGAGTTATAAGTATCAGTTAATGTACCTATCTGGTTTGGTTTTATAATTAATGAATTTGCAGCATTTGCTTCGATTCCTTTAGCTAAAATTTCTGGATTTGTTACAAATAAATCGCCTCCACAAATTAGACAATCTTTTCCAGATTTTTTCGTTAATTCTGCGAAAGCTTCAAAATCATTTTCCTGTATAGGATCTTCTACATAGAAGAACTTGTATGTATCCACTAATTCAGCAATATAATCAATTTGTTCTTCTATAGTTCTTGAGACACCTTCACGTTCATACACGTATTTCTGCTCTTTTTCATTCCAGAATTCACTTGATGCAACATCTAAACCCGGTCTTACTTCAACACCGGTTTCGTCACTTATTTCAAGACATGATGAAGTTTGTATTTCTAATGCTTGTTGATTAGTGAGGTTTGGAGCCCATCCTCCTTCATCACCTTTTCCTCCAGTAAATGTATCATCTACTTTCTGGATTTTTTCTTTAATTCTTCTGTGAACGTTTATGTTTGTTTCCATTGCTTCAATTATACTTGATGCACCTACAGGAATAACAAGAAATTCTTGAATATCCGGTGCGTTGGTACCTGCGTGTGCTCCACCGTTTATCATGTTTCCTAATGGGTAAGGAATTGATACTGGCATT
>CADBMS010000174.1 GCA_902795935.1 uncultured Methanobrevibacter sp. | reverse complement strand
TAATCAGATAATTTTATATAATTATTTACCAATATAATTTTATTATTAATCAATTTTAAAAAATAATTAATTTCAGAGGTTTTAAAAATGGATTTTTGCCAAATAGAACTTTCAGGTCATATTATTGATAGTTTAATTCTTCCTAAAGCCATGGATATTATTATGGATATGGGAGGCGACTTTAAAGTTTTAGAATTTGAAATAGGTAAATTAAAAACAGATATTAGTTATACAAAAATTGAAGTATCTGCTAAAAATTCAAAAAGATTAAATGAAATCATTGGTGAATTAAGTGAAATTGGTGCATCAGTATCTGAATTAAAAAATGCTAATTTAGTTGAAATAAAACAAGATAAAGTAGCGCCTGAAGAGTTCTATTCAACTACTAATCATTTAACTTTTGTTTACGTTGATAACAAATGGTTAGAGGTTGAAAATATTGAAATGGATTGTATGATAGTTGTAGAACCTCAAAATAAAATTGCATACTGTAAACCAATCAATTACCTTGTTAAAGGAGATAAAATAGTAGTTGGCTATGATGGAATAAAAACAGTTCCTCCAGAAAGATCCAGAGGTAAACAAGGATTTTTTGAATTTATGAATAGTGAAGTTTCAAGTGAAAAACCATTAATGTCAACTATTGATGATATTGCTAAACAAATTAAAGAAATAAAAGATAATAATGGAAAAATCTTATTAGTGGGAGGTCCTGCAATAGCACACACAGGATCTGCACCATTAGTAGCACAATTAATACGTGAAGGTTATATTGATGTTCTATTTGCAGGTAATGCATTAGCAACTCATGATATAGAAAATGCATTATACGGCACATCTTTAGGTATTTGCACTGAAAATGGATGGGCAGTTTCAAGAGGACACAGACATCATATTAAAGCAATAAACGAAATAAATAAACATGGTTCTATAAGTTCTGCAGTTGAAAATGGAGCATTAAAAAAAGGGATAATGTATGAATGTGTTAAAAATAACGTTCCTTATGTATTAGCGGGTTCTATTAGAGATGATGGTCCATTACCTGATGTTATAACTGATGTTATTAAGGCTCAAGATGAAATGAGAAAATATGCACAATCAGTAGATATGGTTATCATGGTTGCAACAATGCTACATTCAATTGCAACAGGTAACATATTACCTTCCAGAGTTAAAACAATTTGTATAGATGTTAATCCAGCTACAGTAACTAAACTTGCAGATAGGGGTACTGCACAAGCAAAAGGCATTGTAACAGATGTTGGAGCATTTTTACCATTACTATATGAAAAACTTTTAGAATTAAAATAAATATTTAATTCAATTTTTTATTTTATAATATATTTTTAGTGAAATCATGATTAAAGGAAATATTTTAGATTTAATTACAGATGAAATTTATCCTGCAGAGATAAATATAAAAAATGGAATAATAACTGAAGTTAAACGTATTACAGGTGAATTTGAAGGATTAATTATTCCAGGTTTAATAGATTCACATATTCATATTGAAAGTTCAATGTTAACCCCTTCATATTTTGCTCAAGCAAGTGTGCCATATGGTACAACAGCAATTATAGCAGATCCTCATGAAATTGGTAATGTTTTAGGAGTAGAAGGAATTGAATTTATGCATAATGATTCTAAAAATACTCCGTTAAGAACTTATTTTTCAGCACCCTCTTGTGTTCCAGCAACTCCATTTGAATTTTCAGGCGCAACTCTAGATTCTAAAATAATAGGTGAATTATTAAAAGAGGATTATATTGTTGCTTTAGGAGAACTTATGAATTTTCCGGGTGTTATTGCAAAAGATTCTGAAGTAATGGCTAAAATACAAAAAGCTATAGATATTGGTAAACCTATTGATGGTCATGCACCTCTTTTATCTAATGAAGATTTAGTCACTTATGTTAATGCAGGAATTTCTACAGATCATGAATGTAGTTCTATAGAAGAAACAACTGAGAAGCATAACTTAGGTATGAAAATTATGGGTCGTAATGGTTCTGTAGCTAAAAATTTAGAAGATTTAGTTGGGGGGCATATTGATTTTTTAGTGTCAGATGATATTTCTGCTGAAACTTTAGTAAATGAAGGTCATTTAGATGTAACTATTCGTAAAGCTATTAAATTAGGTATTGATCCTATTGAAGCAATTAAAATGGTTACAATTAACCCAGCGCAACATTACTCTTTAAATATGGGGGCAATAGCTGTAGGTAATTATGCAGATTTTATTATAATTGATGATTTAAAATCTTTCAATGTTAAATCAGTTTATATTGGAGGAGTTCTTGTTGCTGAAAATAAAGAACCCCTTTTTGAACCATCTTCTGCTTATTTGGATAACACTATTGATTTGGATTTTGTTGAACCATCAGATTTTGCAATTGAAGCTAAAGGAAATAGTGCAATTGTACGTTCAATTGGTATTTCAAAAGACAGTTTATTAACTTATGAAGAAGAAGTTGAATTAATAATAATCAATAATGAAATACAAACAAATATTGAAAAAGATGTCCTAAAAATTGCAGTTGTTGAAAGATATGGTAAAGGAAAACATTATTCAAAAAAATTACAAAAAAATGTTAAAGGAAATATAGCAACAGCATTCATAAAAGGATTTGGAATTAAAGAAGGAGCAATTGCAACTAGTATAGCTCATGATTCACATAACTTAATAGTAATTGGAACAAATGATGAATATATGGCACAAGCAGTAAACCAATTAATAAAAATCAAAGGAGGACTAATAACAGTAGCTACAAACACTATTAAAACAGTAAAATTACCAATAGCTGGATTAATGGCTGCAGAACCTGCAAAAATAATATATTCTAAATTAGAAGAACTATACCAATTATCACAAGAAATTGGATTAAACAAAGACATACCATTTATGTCATTATCGTTTATATCTCTTTTAGTAATACCTGAGTTGAAATTAAGCGATCAAGGTTTATTTAATGTTCAAAAATTCCAATTTGTAGATTTAATAAAAGAAATAAAATAATATACTAATTTTAAATATTACCATCTAAAAATTTATTATACTTAAACTAAATACCATCATATACTTAAATATAAATGTAACAATGTATAATATTATAAAACTCATATGGTGAACTTTATATGAATTTAACTTGGTTTATTATTGCACTTTTTCTAGCTGTAAGTGATGAAATTCACAGTACAGTTATGTGGAAAATATTTATCAATTTTTACATTATTTTAGGAGGATTAATAAAAGAAATTGTAGGTTCACCAATTCAAATGTGGTTAATTCATGAGGGAATAGAAGCAGTATTTCATTTCATAATTTTAAGTATAATTTTCTTATCATTTGAAATAGGTTTTTTAGCTGCATTAATCCATTTTATATTAGACGTATACCATGAATTAAGTGATATTGATTATGGTTGGTTACACCACCGCGCATTTCACTTTACAATTGAATCATTGTTCTTTATATTAATTTTTAACATATATTAATAAAAATATTATAATTTTAAAACATTTAGGAGTTATTTAATGCCAGTAATTACATTTGAATATGATGATTTAAAAGAATTAGGTATTGATATTGATCAAAAAACATTAATTGATATTTTACCAATGACTGGAAGTGACATTGAAGATTTTGATGATAAAACTATTAAAGTAGAATTTTTCCCAAATAGGCCAGACCAATTATCAGTAGAAGGTGTTGCTAGAAATTTAAAAGGTTTTTTAGATATTGAAACAGGAATGCCTGAATATAAAGTTAAAGATTCTGGACTCAAAGTTTTTGTTGATGAAGAAATTGAAAATATTAGGCCATATATTAGTTTTGCACTTATAAAAAATATCAAATTCAACGAAAAAAAATTAAAACAAGTAATGGAATTCCAAGAAGACTTACATTGGGTTATAGGGAGAGACCGTAAAAAAGTTGCAATTGGAATTCACAACTTAGATGTTATTGAGGGTTCCTTTTACTATAAAGCAATGAAAGGAGATGAAATTAAATTTAAACCATTAGATGCTAATGAAGAAATGGATTTAAATGAAATTTTAGAAAATCATCCTAAAGGAAAAGATTATGCACATCTACTATTAAATTCAGATAAATGTCCTGTTATTTTAGATAAAAATGATAATGTTCTATCAATGCCTCCAATTATTAATGGAGAGTTAACTAAATTAACAGAAAACACAAAAAATATCTTAGTTGATGTAACAGGTACTGATGAGAAATATGTAAATTATGCTTTAAATATTATATGTGCCTCATTTGGAGAAGTTGGTGGTGAAATAGAATCTTTAGAAATAGTTTATCCTAATAAAACTACTGTTACTCCTAATTTCACTCCAAAAACAAAAAAATTACATGTTGATGCAACTTGTAAAAATACTGGTCTTCAATTAACTGCTGAAGAAATAAAAAAATTAATCTTAAAAGCACGTATGAATGCTGAAATATTATCTGATAATGAATTAAAAGTAACAATACCTGCATATAGAATAGACATCCTTCATGAATATGATTTAATTGAAAATGTTGCAGTAGAATATGGATTTAAAAATATAAATCCAGAATTACCTCAAATTATGACTGTAGCTAAAACAGATAATTGGAATACTGTTGATAACTTAATAAGGGATGTTTTAGTTGGTTTATCCTTCCAAGAAATTATGAGTTTAATGTTAACTAATGAAGAAAAACATTATAATGCTTTAAATTTACCTGAAGAAGAAAGAGTTCAAGTTGAACAACCGATATCTCAAGATAGGACTATGATACGTCAAAGTTTAATTAATGGTTTGCTTGAATTTTTAGAGGATAATAAACATGAAGAACTTCCTCAAAAAATATTTGAAATTGGTGATGTTCTTTATATATCTGAACATGCAGAAACCAAAATTAAAAAAAAAAAAAAAGTTGCTGGAGCTATTATACATTCAACTGCAAATTTCACTGAAATTAAATCTACAGTAGCAGCATTATTAAACAACCTAGGATATTCTATGGAAATAAGTCCAATAGATCATCCTTCATTTATTAAAGGAAGATGTGCTAAGGTGGATAGTCAATTAAATGATGAAACAAATAAAATTTCTGGTTTTTTTGGAGAAATTAGTCCTGAAGTAATCACTAATTTTAACTTAGAATATCCAGTAATTATGTTTGAATTAGAAGTATTATAAAAAAGATTCAAAGTTTTAGATGGTCTAAACACCAATAATATTAACTTTTATAACTCGTTTATTACGAGGACCATCTAATTCTACAAAAAATATGCTTTGCCAAACACCTAAATCTATTATTGAATTTTTTATAGGGATACTAATTGAATTTCCAAGTAAAAATGATTGTATGTGGGATTTAGCATTATTATCTATATGATTATGATGATATTCATCTTCTAATACAATTTTGTTCAAAAAATTTTTAAAATCTTCAATTAATCCATCTTCATTCTCATTAATAACTATTGCTGAAGTAGAATGTTTAGAATAGACAGAAACTAATCCATCATTTATGTTACTCTCATTTAATATATTTTTAACTTTAGAACTTATATCCTGAATTTCTATTTTATGATGTGTGTTGACTATTATTTCTGAGTTAATTATATTCATAAGTAATATTTATTATTCTAATAAACTAAATACTCTTAATAACTAGTTTTATAGTAAACTTAAATTATTAAATTATATTAATAATTATAATAATTCTTATTAAATTATATTATATAACATATTCACGGTGTAAAAATGAAAAAACAATCTTTTTTAATTGTAATTATTTT
>CADBMS010000173.1 GCA_902795935.1 uncultured Methanobrevibacter sp. | reverse complement strand
ATCACTATCAAAATCAAAAAACTTTAACTTGTATAAAATTTATATTGCTATTAAGGACATATTTGTATTTGTTTGTAATAAAATATTATCTGTCATACTCATTAAAGTAATTAACTATTTTTTAACAAACATTTCCAAAAACAAATGAAAATTAACAAGAATAAACAACAATAATAAAAAAACAATTGCAAAAATTAAAATCAAAAAAAAGCCTATAAAATTTCATAGATTCAAAAAAATAAAAAATTAATAATGTTAATTTTGGAAATTTATTGGTTGTAATGTAATTAATTCATGAATATCTAATTTATCAGAGTTTAAATCATAATTATGCATATTAACTGCATTTATTTGACTATTATCATAAGTTTTATAATAATAAATTCCTTTATCAGTGTTTACACATGATGAATAAATTGTATATTCATATTTATTTGGTGAAACTTCAACACAACCTTTTTGTTGGCACACTGAATCTAATATGTGGAAAAATTGACTAACACTTTCAGTTTCTGTTTTGGCATTAAGTAAATTTTCTTTAGTAAATGTAGCTTTAACAAATCTGGACATAGATGATAAATCTCCAGGTAATCCAATACCACCCATTCCTCTACTATATTCTTTCAAGTTGATATCTTTAGAAAATGTATTTTCTGGAGTTTTATTAGATAAATGCCTAAAATTATTCAAATTAAACATTTGTTTTTCAAAATCAGGACTGTTAGTCATTACTCCAACAGGATTATCATATACATTTAATCCTTCTTCAACACATTCTACAACAATAGATTCTTTTTCATCGGAAATAATCCAATGTAATGGTGTAATAGGTAACTCATCATTAAAATTAATATTCACTATATTAATCTTATTTAATAATGTTCTTGCTTCTTTAACATTGGCACATTGACTAAGAATCCAAGGTATAACTTCAAATGGAGTAATATTATCTTTTGAAGAATTTTCAGCTTTAAATTGGGCTTCTGGAAAATTTAATCCAGCCATACTTAATCCTTTTTCGTTTGTAGCATCATAATATAAGGGATAGTTTTCAACAACAAAGGCCATACCAATTAAAGCATAATGGGTTTTCATATCTTCTACTTTACGATAATTGAAGGTATAATTTCGTGGAGTTATTACAACTGTTTCATTATATGAAAACTCTAAATCTAAATTTCTTCCAAAATAATGATTTTTTCCAAAATAATTTGCTGCTGTACACATTTTATCACCTCATTTTTTAACGAGTCATAAATTATGTATGTCCTCATTTATAATATTTTCTAAAAAATTACTATAACTATAATTCGTGTTGTAACTTAGTATATAAATTTATAATATATGTTACCCTAATGCTTAATATAATATTATTTATAAATGATAAATTCGTTTATAATATAATAAAAATGCTAATACTCTGTATATATGAAGGCGGCTTATGAAAAAAAGAAACATATTATTCTTACTATTATTTGGAATATTAACGATAGGATTAATGGTTTGGATTGTAGGGCCTGAAGAAATTATTAATGCATTAAAAAATGCAGACCCATTTTATATTGTTTTAGCATTAATTTCACAATTTGCAACATTAGTGCTATTAACTATGCGATGGGGGATAGTAATCCGTTCATTAGATATTTTAATTCCTAAAAGACAATTATTTCCAATGTTAATGGTTGGGATGATGATAAATAATATAACTCCTAGTGGTAGGGGTGGAGGAGAACCAGTAAGGGCTTATATGTTGGGAAGATCATCAGAATGTTCAATTGAATTTTCTTTAGCAACAGTGATTGTAGATAGGGCTTTAGATACTTTTCCAATGTTATTTTTAGCAATAGTAACAATAATTTCAATGGTTTTATTTTTTGAATTAAATATGGGTGTAATAATAGCATTAGTTTCAACGGTAATAATCATTTCAATTGTATTTTTAGTTTTCATGTATATGTGTATTAATGAAACTGCTGGAGAAAAAATTGTTTCATGGATTTTAAAGATTATACGTAAGTTTTATACTAACTATGAGGGCGTTCTTGAAGAAAAAGCACATGTTGCATTAACTAATTTCCAATATTCATTTAAATTAATGATTAAAGACAAAAAAGTAGCAATTTATGGTATTTTAATTTCATGTTTATCTTGGGCTTTAGAAATAATTAGAGTTTACTTTGTATTTTGTGCATTTGGAGTACATGCGTCAATAATCGTAATTGCAGAAGTATTTATAATATCTTGTTTATTAGGCATGATTCCATTATTACCTGGGGGCTTGGGTGCTGTTGATGGTAGTATGGTATTATTATATTCTGCAGCAGGAATAACATCATCCATCAGTGCTGCTGTAACTGTTGTTGAAAGATTAATATCATTTTGGATGGTAACAGCATTAGGAGCAATATGTTTGCCGTTATTTGGTAAACAAGTAATGAATCACATTATAGAAAAAACAGAATACTAACGAATAGTCTAACTTTTTTTCATCATATTTTTTAAACCACTAATCAATTTATTATCATTTAAATATTTTTTTTAAGTCTGAGCATTTGAGATAATTATGTTTTTTGTTTGATTGTTAATACTTTTTTTTTATTTTATTGTTGCTGTGTTT
>CADBMS010000172.1 GCA_902795935.1 uncultured Methanobrevibacter sp. | reverse complement strand
TCTTCAGATCCACTATCATTAAAAAGAAGAAATCAAAAAACAAATAGAAAGCCTTAGGGGGGATTCGAACCCCCGACCTATGCCTTACCAAGGCATCGCTCTACCGGCTGAGCCACTAAGGCATTAATAACTCTTAATAAATTAGTAGAATAGAACGTTTTAAGTGCAGGGGAAGGGATTCGAACCCTCGAAGGCCTGCGCCAGAGGATCTTAAGTCCTCCCCCTTTGGCCGCTCGGGCACCCCTGCATACTATTATGAATTTGTTTACATAACATATAAAGGTAACGGTTTAATTGGAATAATTGATTTTATTAAAAAATATAATAATGTTATCATTACAAAAACTATAATTAGAAATTTAAGAATAATAAACTCTAAAACGGATTAAACAATATTAAATTATGTGAGGTAATTTCATTAAAACAAAAATACTTACTGAAAATAAATTATGTTTAACTTTAATTATATTAATTGGGACTATTTTAAGGTTAATACCTAGTATTAATCTTAATTTATCTGGAAAAGATGCTTACATACATCACGATTTAGTCCTTAAAATCATAAATAATGGTTTTAGTACAATATCTTCAGATCCACTATCATTAATTGGAATAAAATCTTATGGTTATCCTCCATTGTTCCACATAATAAGTAGTTTAATTTACAAAATATGTCCAAGTGAATTAATATTTTATATAATTCCAACAGTATTTGGAATATTAGCAACATTAATGTTTTATAAATTATCTCAAGAATTATTCGATAAGTCCTCAACTGTTTTGATAAGCACGTTTCTATTTACAGTAACTCCTTCAATATTAACTAGGACCTCTGTTTTTATTCCAGAATCAATGGGAATTTTCCTTTTTATCAGCATTTGTTATTTTATTGTGAAATATGTTAAAACAATACCCAATTATGATGAGTTAAGCAAATTTAAATTTGATGATTATTTTAATATATTCCATGGAAACTTGAAATATTTAATTTATGGATTATTAATTTTATGTATTTATATATTCACTCATCGAAGTTGGATATTTTTAGCATTAATCGTAATAATTTTATTAATCATATTTTTATTGCCTTCTTTTAAAGAAAAACCATTATTGATATCATTAATATTAGGATTAGTTTTAGTTATAATTTACATATTTGTAACATTAGTTGGTAGATTTCAACAAGAAGCTGTTACTTTGTTAGGATTTCCAAAATGGATTGGCATTATAACATTAATTTTAGGAACATATGGATTATTATACTTTTTAAAATCACAAAATACCATCCATAAACTTATTAGTCTATGGGCAATAGTTTTTATGTTAATTGGAACGTATTCATTTAGATTTAGAGATCCTTATTCTGCAATACCATTAATTATAATATCCGCTTATATTTTATCTGAGAAAATAATCCCATATATTAAAAAATCTAGTTTATTAGATAAATATGAAATATTAGGAATAAATTTTGGAAAATATTGGAAATATAGTATTATAATATTTTTACTGTTAATTCCTTTAGTTCAAGGGAGTTTAATAAATTACACTAGTATAAATCAACCAACAGAAAGTCAAATTTTAATATTTGATTGGTTGAAGAATAATACTGAGGAAGACACCATTATAATGAGTAATAAAGATGATGCATATTTGTTAATTGGGAATACTCATCGAAAAGATGTTGTATTATGGAAAACTGTTTATCAAGGTTTTTTAGGAAATGCTCCAAGTAAAAAAGAAACTAAGGAAGTTCAAGAGGATATAAGTTTATTATTTGCAACTGAGCAAAATAATGAGATTTATTATTTACTTGAGAAATATAATGCATCTTATATTTATATAAGTCAAGAACTTTATAATACTGAGAGTAACGGAATAATAACTCAAGCAGCAATTGATACTCATTATACAACTGCTATTGCAACAAAAGATTCTACAATATATAAATATAATAAAAATCCTCCAATATCAACACAATCTTCTTTAGAATATCAAAGTCCTAATGCAGAATACAATAAAACTATTAGTTTCATTGAAAAATTCTGGAATGGATATGCTTATTCGGATATTGGAAAAAAAAAGTATAATGATGAAGCAACATTATTTGAATTTGAAACTACTTATAAAGGAGATTATAGTTTAAATGCTCAAATTGCAGCATTATATAAAAGTATTTCTAATGGAAATGATAGTTTAAATCAAAGGGCAGATTATTTAATTTCATGGTTAAATTATAAACAAATGCCAAATGGATCATTTTTATATAGTTTCCCACCTGAAGAGTATAGTTTGGAAACTATGAATACAATATATAATTTAAAAGATATTAATTCTACAAATTCACTGGAAATTAAAGATAAAGGATTAAATTTCATAAAACAAGTAAGTGGAAAAAATTATGTCAAAATCAACTCAAACTCTAAAGAAAGTTTTGAAAATGGATATGTTGCAATGAAAACATATAGTCAGATATGTGGTATGAATTCCGATGATAATAAAAATCTGATGAGTAAATTGATAGATTTGCAAAAAAGGGATGGATCTTTTACTAATGAAGCTTATCAAAATGTTGAAATATTGAAAGGTATGTGTTTATATTATAATAAAACACATGATGATATTATATTAACTCATATTAAAAAAGGAGCAGAATGGCTTAACTCAAATCAAAATGTGGATGGAAAATTTATAAGTGATGGTAGTGTTGAAGATTATGGAATAAATCACTATGCAGATACTGCATTAATTTATTATACTATAAATGACACCAATAATTTAAATAAAACATTAAAATACATAGAAAAACAAAACATTGAACAAGATATTAACCCATTAAAATCTTATTTAACATTAATTAATAATTTAAATATGATTTATGATGATGAGAATATTGCATTTGTTAATTCAAATATTTTAATTTAAGATATTATAGTTGCTTACAAAACTTTTTTTATAGTTATTTATAAATAATCTATAAAATTAATTTCGTAAATGACTATACAATACAATAAATCTAAAATAAAATAAATTAGCATTAAACTAAATATTCTTAATTCTTTTTAAAAATAACTAATAACATTAAAATAAAAAATTGTAGATGAAACCTACATTTTAGGTTCCAATCTTTTAATTAATAAAATAATAAATGCCACAATAGCTGGGAAAAATATAAGATAAATTAATATAAGCCCCATATCAGGTATAAGTTGTTGTTTCATAACGTTTGTTGCAGCCATAAGCATGATTAATAAAATAACAGGACCTAAAACTGCAATAAACATATAAATCATTGTAAATGAATTTAACTTCTGAGCATAATCATTTAATTTCATCCTCATTTCATATGCTAAATCATCAGCAATAACCGTTAAAGTACCAGCTAAATCTCCACCACTACCCAAAGTACGATTAATTTGGTAAACTGCACGAGTCATACCCTCTGAATTCATACGACGAGCCATATGTTCTAATGCTTCTTCAGTTGTTTCACCATATTTAATTTCTTCTAAAGTGTATGCAAATTCATCAGATAACGGACCATAACCAGATGTGGCTATAGAACGCATACTATCATGTAAACCAATACCTGATTTTAATTCAGTGGACATTTGTCTTAAAGCAAAAGGTAATTCACGAGCTGCTGCTGCATTAGAACCTCCACTTTTAAGTTTAGGTAACATAACGATTATAACAGCAATGAAAATTACAAGCATCATTAAAGCAAGACCAATCATCAATTCTAGTCCCAAAGCAACAACAACAGCCAATAGAACTAAACCGCCAAGAATACCACCGATAAGAACTAGTTTAGAATCTAAACCCTCTACATCCTCATTAGCATTGAGCAATCCTTCAAGAGATGCTTTTTGAAACTCTTGTTCTTCTTTTTTTCGTCTTTTTTCTTCTTCTTTATCTTTTGCAGATTTATTTTCTTGAACTAAACCCTTAAAAACTTCAATATCTCTTTGACTCATTGAAGATCTTTTAAATTTTGAGCCAGAATTTTGTGATCTGAAACTGCTGATTGATTCTTTAGAATTCTTACCAGCCCCTCTAATTTTACTAAGTAGACCACCTTCAGAAGATGAATCGGAAACTGATTTTGAAGTTAAAGCTTTAAATTTAGAAATTAACCCTTCCGATTCACTCGACTTATTTTCTGTTTCAGGTTTGTTAAATTTAGAACTAACTTTATTACTAGTTTCTTTTACTTTATTAACAGGTATCTGCGATACTTCTCCTGCTTTTTGAGCAGAGCTAATTGTAATATCTCCAATCATTGCAAAGAAGTTTTGATTTTTTCTAGCCATACAACCACCATCATACAAATATCATCTAAACGAACATTCCATAAATATTTTTATTATTAATATAACTATTTTAATTTTAACTTGTATTTATAATTCTCTCTAAGATAACATATTATGAATATAACTATATTCCCACTTATTCCATTAAACGAAACATTATTGTTACTCATAATCATAATAGTCATCTTCTTCAAATTCACCTATAACTCTTTCTAAAACTTCATCAGCATCAACAAAATAATCATTCAACCATTGTCCAACTTCATCAATTGAACGAATCTCATTTTTAGCTAGAAATTCTAATACTAATTTACGTCTCTCAATTTCTTCTTCCACTTCACCAATAGGAACAGCTTTAGCTTCTGCAATAGTTCTCAAAGTTTGACTAGAAATTGCCACATATTCTACTTCATCAGTTAATGGATTCCATTCAAAAATCCTGTTTAATTGAACATTTCCTTCTTCCATACCTGCAATTTCTGCAACTT
>CADBMS010000171.1 GCA_902795935.1 uncultured Methanobrevibacter sp. | reverse complement strand
TCAAATAAGGAAACAAAACTCAAAAACACAATCTACAACATATACCAAACAACACAAAAATAAAAAAATAGGATTTCTACAAAGCCATTATTTAATAAAGCAAAAATTAATAAAAATTTCATCAAAAAATCTTAAGTTTCTAGGAATACTTAATTATTAGAAAATTATAATAACTATTATAAAAAACAACTGAATAATATTAATAGGTGTGGATAAATGAAAGTAACTGAATTTATGAAAAAGAAAACTTTAGATAAAAATGGTATGGAAATTGGAAAAATAAATGATATTGACCTTGACCCAATAAATGGTAAAATAAACAAAATATACATATCTAAAGGAGATTTATCTTTAAAACCAAAAATTATGGTTATTGATGTTGATGATATTGAACAAGTAGGTGATTATGTTTTATTATCTGTTTCAGGTTTCAATGAAACTAAATCTAGTGATAAAAAAGAATCTGAAACAAATTCAACAAAAATTAATATTAAATAAATAAGATCCTTAATATGACATAGGAGATATTATAATGGAACTTGTAGATAGTCGAAATAATATATTAGAAAAAGGTTTAACTGTCAGATATATTCGAACTGGAACTATAGGTGAAATATCCAATATTAAAAATGAAAATGAAATAGGATGGGTTCAATTAGACGAAAATGAATTATGGTATGATAGTTCCTATGTTGAAATTATTGAAAAAAGAGAACACAAAAAAGAAATTAAAAAAGAAATAAGTCATGATGAAAAACTTGAAAAAATCAAAACCCAAATAAAATTTGATGATGTTGATATGTCCAGTAATTCTTGCGAAGGTGGAGGATGATTAATTAATCCTCACATTAAATCTTTTTTATATTATAAAACCGTTTATTTTTTAAAATAATATTTTCTAGAATTAGTCTTGTCTAACAAATCTAACAATAGCTTCAGATAATTTTTCACCAATACCTTCAATTTTTTGTAATTCTTTACTTGTATAAGGTCTCAAGTCTTCACCAAATGTTTTAACTAACAAACGTGCTCTTTTACGACCTAAACGTTTAACTCCCATAACTAAAGGTATTAATTCTTCATTAACACCATAATATAACCTTGCACTTAATATAGTTAAATCTTGAGAATAATTGTAAATCCCTAATATTTCACATATATTCTTAAAGAAATCAATCAAACGTGAAGTTTCATAAGCTGAACGCCTAGTTGATGCTGCATAAACAGGATATTTATTTTCTATTTGATATTCTGTTTTTTCATCAATCCATTCAAAAAGACAAACTGCAGTAGCTTCAACTGGTGTCATGTCCATTACAAAAATACCTTTTTCAGATAATTTTTCATGAACTGAATCTTTATTTTTACGGCCTTTAAATGAAATTATTGGCATATCTGGTGTTTTACATAAATAATATAATAAATCATAAATATTTAAATTTTCCATATTATTGATATAATCTTTTAATTTAACAGCAGTTTCAACACTATAATTTGATTTAGATACTAATAAACCCAAAGCCGTTGTTTTTAATCCAGACGGAGTTACTTGTATAAAACCTTTTTTAATTAAAAAAGTGATCGAATCATTAATTTCCATTTCTAATGATTCATCTGCAAAAGAACTCATAAATGGATTATTTTTCATTTGATATCCATAAAAAGTATCTTTAAAGAAATTTATAATATCTTCATTAGTTTTAGCTAATGATGAAGATATTTGTGAGATAATTTGTAGATACACTGCATTTTTATTTTCTATTAATTTAGAATTAGTTGGTTCGATTTCACCTTCAATATAAAATTCTTGTAAATTATATGTTTCATCATAACTTTTAGCTATTAAATAGGAATAACCAACATCATCGTATTGTGGTCTTCCAGCACGTCCGGACATTTGTTCGTAATCAAAAACAGGAATTTTTTGCATACCTTGTGCTGTGAATCTAGTATAATCTCGAATAATTACACTTTGAGATGGTAAATTAACACCATACATTAAGCTAGGAGTTGCAGTTATCATTAAAATATTTCCTGCACGGAATTCATCTTCAATAATTTCTTTTTGTTCAGCAAATAATCCGGCATGATGAAAAGCAATACCATACTCTAAACATTCTGCCAATTTTAAACAAATAGATGTTGGTCTTGAACCTTTTTTACTAGGAACGTCTAATATCTTATCTGAAACCATTTTAAAATATTTTCTTTTATCATTAGGTATTTTTCTTTTAATCTTATTTGATACATATTTAGCTAATGCCTCTGTGAATAATCTAGTAGATACAAAAGTTAACGCTTGTGCATCATCTTCTATTGTTTTTTTAAGGATTTCTACAATAACATCATTTTTATTAGTAGTGTTAAACATTTCAGTATTTAATACTTCATGATTCAATGGAACTGGTCGATAATCATGTTCCACCACATCTGCATTTAACCATCCACAAATTTCATCCATATTACTTAAAGTTGCAGATAATGCTATAATTCTCATCCCAGAGTTAATAATATTAGATCTAGTAATAGCCGCTTCAATAGTTGGACCTCTAGAATATTCACCAATCATGTGAAATTCATCAACAATTAATAAATCCACAGTTTGAACATTATTCCATGAAAAACGAGTTAAATAATCAAATGATTCAAAAACCATGACTGCTAAATCTGATGTATTGGGATGTTTACCTACTTTAATACCGTGTTTTTCAAAATGTTTAAATTCTTTTACTTTTTCATTTTGAATCGATAACAATGGCACAGTGTAAACTACTTTTCCACCAGATAATAATGTTTTAAGTGCTGCTAACATACCTACTACTGTTTTACCACTAGCTGTTGGAATGGCTACAATAAAATTATTTTCATTTTCAAGATATCCTGCTTCAAGAACTGCTTTTTGTGCAGGATTTAATTCTTTAATATGAGGATAAACCTGATTTATAATTGTTTTAATTTCTAAATCCAAATTTTCCATATTAATCAACAAAAATTATATGATTTCTTTTTTTGTTTTTTTAAGTACTTTTATATTGGTTATACAAGTATCTGGATATTGACCATAGTCATCTTTTTCAACACTCTTAGTCATGTCCCATATTGTTAAAAGTGCAACACTAACTCCTGTAATAGCTTCCATTTCAACACCTGTTTTACCCATTGAATTAACTTTAACAATAGTTTCAATTATATCTTCTTTAACATTAAAATCAACAGTAATACCAGTAATATTTAATGGGTGACATAATGGGATGATATTAGATGTATTTTTAATAGAAGTAATGGCGGCAATTTGTGCTGTAGTTAAAACATTTCCTTTTTTAACATTATTTGTTTTAATTAAATTGATTGTATTTTTATTTAGTTTTATTTCACCAAATGCTGTTGCACTACGAATTTGGTTGGATTTTTCACCAACTTCCACCATATGAACTCCATTTTCAGTTAGATGTGTAAAATCATTATCCATATTAATACTCCTTATATTAATTAATAAAATTTTAGGCTTTGTAAACCTTTTTTCTAATTTTTATTTTTGCACTTAAAATTGATTTTTACCCTAAATTTCTATAAATATCTATTTATTTTATTTACACTT
>CADBMS010000170.1 GCA_902795935.1 uncultured Methanobrevibacter sp. | reverse complement strand
TCATTAACAATTATACTTGAGATACTTTGCCTAAATGTAGATAACGTTCCATACTTAACTTTAGATTTGGTGTGGGGATCATTTACATGCCAATCTAATCTATCCCTTATTGATTCTTTTGCAGCAATTCCCACATAAATGCAATAATACCCATTTCTTTTTTCAACTTCACCTTTAATATCTTCATAATTGACATCTAATTTGTCTAAAATTAAATCAAATTCTTCTTTTTTAGCCCACCATTTGTAAAATCCTGGTTGATTTTCAATCTTTAATCTTTCTGATTCATTCCTTAAATCTTTAGCATCAATTTCTGATTTAAAATTTTGGAAATAAAAGGATTGATAACCTATTCCCAATCCTTTTACAGGATTATAATGATTAGGAATAAAATCCAATAAATCTTTAACATATTCATTTCCTGCTAAAATAATAAATTCATCTTTTTCTAAGTTAGTTTTATTTTTTAAATCTTCTAAAACTTTATTATTCCATTCAATTTTATAATCTTTTGTAGCACTTTTAAGATTGAAATTATAAGATTCAATAAGAGCATCACTATCTAATAAACCATATTTTGCAGACAAAATGAAAATCTTATCAACATTAATCTTTTTGCAGTATTCTAATTTCTTATTAAAATAACTAGATTTAGAATACATTTCTATAGCAGGACATGTGAACGCTTGTTTTTTACTTGTGCACCCGATTAAAGCAATTTTAGTCATGAAAAACTCCCTAATTACAATCATCTAAAATAGTATGCTCTTTATAATAAGGACTTAAATTAATAAACAAGTCATCTCTTTCAAGCAACTCTTCTTCTTTTAAAATGTCCTCTAATAATTCTTCTTGTCTAGGTTGGCCTAAAGTAAGCCTATAAACATCTAAAATATTTATTAATCTATCATATTTTTCTTGATCTATGCTGAATGGATAAAATGGCAAAATCCGTTCTATTTTTATCATCTCATCATTATCTTGAGGCTTTTTTAGTCCCCAAAATGGGATTAAATCAGAAACACCCTCAGTTTTTTCCTCTTTAACTGCTTTATCAAACATTTCAATCCAAATATTATTTTTGAATTTTATATCATCATATCTTTGAGCTATATTCTGCCTAATAGCTAAGCAAGCAAATCTATTAATTCGACCTTCCCTTTGCTCAATATCGATAGGATTTGAAGGAAGATTCCAATGTACTATTCTTCTACAATAATTATGGAAATCCAAACCTTCTTGACCAATGGATGTGGAAGCTAGAACAAATGGCCTAAATGGTGAATTGAAAGCATCTCTTACTGAAGTTTTTCTATTAGTATCAACATCATTACCGGCACCTTTAGTGAATGGAACAGCAAAATGAGTTCTTATCTTAAATTTAGAATCATCATCTGATTCTTCTGGTTTATCTTTCTCATATATTCCAGTTTTAAAATCATCAAAAGTTTCTACAGCATAAGGAATTTTTCTGAAATTCATCGATTCTAAAAACTTTTCATGAATAATATTGATACGTTTATCATTGTTTTTATCTAATCCATTAGATAATAAATAAACATATTCATCAAATACGGCTTGTAAATTCCCTTGTTTTGAATATATAAGAATATTTTTCCAATATGCATCACCACCTAACCCATAACTATAATCCGTTGTATCAATTGTTGCCATAGAATCCAAATCATTCATCATGGATAAGAAATTATATGCAAACTTAGAACATAAATGGACATATTTTTTCATCTCTTTAGCCAATTCCTCTTTTAAAGATTCATTAGAATCATAATTCTCATCATCTTTAGAATAAGTTAAATTTAAATTGCCATAAGAACTTAATTCTCTTCTATAAGATCTATAAATACAATTCGCAGGAGATGCGATAGCAATGTCAACTAAAACAGCTGATAAATCATCAGGTTTTTTACCTAATTTAAGGATAGGATTTTCCGAATCATTATAATTCATAGAATCGAATTTTCCATCATACTTTTTAGCATAATCCACTAAATCATCGAAAGTTTCCTCCAAATATGCAATATGCTTTTCAAAATTTTGTTTATTATCTTTATCTTCTTCTTTTTGCTCTTTTAAATAGTATTTAAATTTATTAAACCAATTTTTAACATATTTAGTACACTCATACCATTTTAAATCAGAATTTTCCTCATCAGAATTAAGATGCTTAGACTTTTCATCTAAACAATCTAAAAGTAAAGGAGCTAAATAATACCATCCTGAACTTCCATCTGAATTTTTAATCCCATAACTATCATGAATATTTAATTCCTCATCTAATTGGTCCAATTGAGATTCTATTCTATCTTTAAGCTTTTTTTCTATTTTTTCAAGTGATAACCCCTCATTTAAACATTCAATAGGAACATA
>CADBMS010000169.1 GCA_902795935.1 uncultured Methanobrevibacter sp. | reverse complement strand
TACAAATTTTAATATATTTTTAAACAATGAACTTATTGAATTAGAAGATATCTCTAATGAAAATAAAACAGAATTTACTTGCACTTATAAGGATAAGGAAATAAAAATTATTAAGATTAAATCTAATACGACCAGTCATTTAATGAAATTTCATGGGATTTCTTGGAAATTTGGTAATAGGATCTTTTCTGATAATTGGGATAATATTCTTGATGGACGTTTGACTCTTGCAAAAAAATATAACTTTATTATTTCAGCAGAATTCCTTGCCGATTCTCTTAATGATACTATGACTGGATTTGATGAGAATGATGATGTAGAAGAGATTAAAGAATGTATTTATGACTGTATTAGAAATTCTTTGAAAAGTGATCTTCAAAAAGCAAAAAACGTGAAGAAAAAAGAAATACTTAATGATAATTTTGATTCCATTAAAAAATTAGGACTAATTGATAAAAAAGATGTCGTTGATTTTATTAATGAAGTTCAAGATAAATGTCCAAAAATTAAACCTGAAGATTTAAAAGCTACTGCTAAAATTTTTATTAAATTAAAAGAATCTCATAATGGTTATAAATTATTACATAAACTCGCAGAAATTTCTCCTAAAGATTATGATTCTCTGTATGAAATTTTGAGTGAGTGGAGTGTTCAAGAAGCCAAAACTGTTTTAGATGAAATCAAATGGAGATTGGATGTTGTTAGAGAATTAAAACTGAAAGTTAATGACCCAAATACTGATGAACTTCATGAACTACAACCTCTTTTTGAAAATGGATTATGGATTTTTGGATCAGAGTATGAATCTGTAGAATTTACATCAAATCAATGGTTATCCACAGTAGTCACTGATTTATTAAAACAAGCTAAAGTAAAGGTAACTAATCCAAGATTAAGACCTGACCTAGTTGTTATTCCTAATCAAAGTGTAACTAGTATTTACTCCAAAGATAAATATGATGAAGATGGAGAACCAATTGATTTAGAAAAAATCCTTTTTGTAGAGTTAAAAAGAGGAGGATTTGATATTACTAGGAAAGAAAGAAATCAAGTATCTGAATACATTGAGCAATTAGTTGAAGCCGGGCATATTTCAGAAAATACTATTATCCAAGCATATGTTTTAGGTAGTACTGTATCTACTAAAGAAACAACTGTGGGGAAAAATATTACAATTATTCCAAAACAATATAACATCATTTTAAATCGAGCTGAAAATAGATTATTTGATTTGGAAAGAAAAATTAGAGAAATAAAAAATATATCTTTGAAAACTGGTGATGATATTTTTGATGATATTATGAGTCAAGATTCATTAGATAGTTATTAAAAGAGGATATGTTTATTATAAATTAAAATGAATAAATATCCAAAAATGTTTAATGTTGTTAGTAAAGATTTCATATAAAATATGGGTATAATGGGAGGATAGATTATAATGAAAAAATATATTATATTTTTGTTAATATTAATAGGATTTATCTGTATTAGTACAGTTTCAGCAGCAGATAATGCGACTGATGATATTGTGTCTAGTACTCAAGATGTTGAATTAAAACATGAGAATGTTGAAAAAGTTGAATCTAATGTGCATTTTAAGATGTATGTTGAGAAATATAAAGTTCTTTCAAATAAAGATTTTAATTATAAAGTTAACATTTATCATCCTACTAAATATCTTGGCGGTATAATGGTTACTGTATCTATTAGAGATAATGGAGGTAATATTAAAGAACATTATATTTACACAAATAGTAAAGGAGATGCAAGTTTAAAATTAAATTTACCCGCAGGAATTTACACTACCCGTTTTGATGCTTGGGTAGATGATGATGAAGAAAATGATTGGTTGATTAAGCATGGGACCATAATTGTTAAAGATCCAAAAAAGACTACTGATAATAATAAAATTATCAAGAAAAGTAATGTGAAAACAGTTAATATAAAACTTAAAAAGAATGGTATTACTGGTAAAAAACTTAAAACTGGTGATAAACTTTTAGCAATAACTAATAGTGGTTTTGGTCAATATGGTCGTAGTATAAATATTGGTACTTTAATTAATGTAGGTCAGGAAGGTCAGCATTCTACTAAATTATTAAAAGCAAAAGTATATTTTAAAAATAAATATACTGGTAAGATAATTGCTAAAAAAGCAAAAGCAATAAAGCATAATTATAATATTAAACCTTTAAAATGGATTGATAAATTATCTCCATTAAAAGCAAAAATTTGGTATAAACCTAGATAAAGGTTGTTAGAACTATGGTTAAAGTTTGATGAGAGGATTGAAAATTTTATCAAAAGAAAAATTAGAATAATATGTAACAATGTAGGTAGAGTTAAGGTGCTGCAACACCCCCTACCTATTGGCTACATTAAAAATAAGTACCACCGAGGTAAATATGTTCGCAGTAACCATTTGTTATATTTGGTTAAAATGCTATTTAAACTTTTATAAAATAGTCGCAGACAGAATGCGAGGGATATATGTTTTAGCGAGAGCTATCGCTATGTTATTAATCTTATTTTTAAAAAAATATAAAAATTACAATTCTAATTTTTCAACAGTGATTGTTGTTTTATCCGCTTGGACATCAACAATCCATTTTACACTTTCCCCTGCATCAATACCTAAGAATTCAACAACTTCTTTTGGTATTCCGCATCTTAATGAATTTTTTTGGAGGTTAGCATAATTAACTTTTGATGTGTATTTTAACATTGTCATACCTCTTATTTATGTAATTTAAATTATATAAACTATATACTATTATATTGCCTTTCAAGTATAAATAACTTGTGTTTAAATTATGTTTTAGATTTAAATTATAGTAAACTGAAAGGTAAACATTTATATATTATAAAGTTGATAATTAATTATCAAGAAGAATATTTCAGAACTGCAATTCTGAAAAATTCTTTTTAAAAACCACCGAGGTTTAAAAAATATGTTTGAAAATGTTATTGCTGGGACCAGTGGGGTCTCAGTGGATGGTGATGCTGATACTATTGTTATCAGCAGAAAAGAATATAATCGTCTTAAACAAGAACGTGAAGAATATC
>CADBMS010000168.1 GCA_902795935.1 uncultured Methanobrevibacter sp. | reverse complement strand
CAGAATTCACAACATCATCATCAGTATTGTTGTTTTGTATGTCCTCATCAGAACTTATAATTTTATTAGACTTTGATTTTAATTTTCTTTCCTCTTTGTCTTTAAAAGAAGAAATAGTAGTAGTGGCGCATAAAGATTCATCTTCAATCTCATTATTATCAGTTTCTATATTTTAAGGGCCATATTCTGGTTTAGTATCATCACTTATACTTTTAACAAAACCCTCAACATCACCCTCATATCATTATTAGTGTTTATACTATCATTAGTCACATGATTAGTTGCATATGTGGCAGATAGACTAAAGCATAATAGTATGAGTATGATTGAAACTAATAATATGGTTGTTTTATTATTTTTTTGCATTTTGACATCCAACTACTAAAATGTGTAAACATATATTGTGTATTCATCTTTTCTTTCGTATTCTTGGAGTGATTTTTTTTATATTTAATTAAAAATAGGAAGATAAAATGTATATGAGACAAAAACTCTTCCTACTTTTAATCACTTTTTTTCTTTTTAATTCGAGGTTTTTGTTTACGACTTGAAAACAAAATAAAAAACTATTTTATTTTAAATAAATATCTATTTCAATAGTAGAAATTTATTTATTATTCCAACCATTATTTTCTTGATGATTGGAATAAGAAGTAAATCTCCATGTTCAAATCCATCATCGTATCTATTCTTTATTTTAAAGTAAAATAAAAAAATGGGGGAGGTAATAGATAAAAAAATCTTTTTTTTATCTATTTTTTAACTTTTAATGATTTTTTAACTGTTTTTTTACCGTATCGTATTTTGTAGGTGATTTTTTTACCTGCTTTGACTTTTTTGAGTATTTTTGTTAGTTGTTTTTTGTTGAGTTTGAGTTTTGCAACTCCGTTCTTGTTGGTTTTTGCTTTGTAGGTTTTGCCTTTTATAATGAATTTTACTGTTCTTTTGTTGACTTTTTTGCCTTTAACTTTGAGTGTTGCTTTTAAGGTTAGTTTTTTAGCTTTTTTGGATACGATTGTTGTCTTTTTAGCAGTTATACTTATTTGTTTTGCTGGTAGTTTTTGTTCTAGTGCTTCTTGTGCTTTTTCATCTAATTTATTTGTAGTTGGTGTTGTTTTGGTGTTTGTGGTTGTGGTTGTGGTTGTGTTTCCACTTGTGTCTTTTTCTGGTGTTTTGTTTTCGGTGTCATTTCCAGGGTTTACTGGTTCTGCAATTACATTTATTGTTGTACTATTGGTACTTTTGAATAATGTGTAGTTTCCATTGTATTTGACTGTGATTGTGTCTTCACCAATACTTCTTGGTGTGTATGTGTAAGTGTAGGTTCCATTGGTTAATGTTAAGGTTTCGTTTCCATTACTTGAACTTACAAGTACTTGTGCATCTTTTATAAGATTACCATTAGCATCAACTAACCGGATAGTAACTGAAACAGTTTTATTCACAATAACTTCACTAGGACCTACTAATTCAACTATAGTCTTAAATGGAATATTATTTTTTATAATGTTGGATTCATCTCTGAGATCTACGGTTGCATCTCCACATTTATCTTTTGCCACTAAGTAATTACCTGTTATATTATTGTTTTCTCCCAACATTTTACTTGATATTGTGTATTCATCGTCAGTTATTATTGTATTATCTGTTATATTATTGAATGAACCATCAAGTTCTATACTGCCCAAGATGTCATTTTCTGTAATTAGATTATTAATTGCGGTACTTGGAATTGCAATATTTCCTGTAATGCTGTTGTTTGCTATAGTTACATTATTTACTTTCGCGAAAGTCACATTTCCAAATATTGAGTTGTTAGTTATTTTTGATGAATTTCCAGCGATTTGTAATCCTTTTGCTGTGTTGTTGTATGCTGTTGAATTTTCTGGTACGGATAATATTCCTTCCATATAGTTATCACATATTATGTCTCCTGCACTGATTCCACAGCCACCGTATAATGTATTGTTACGTACGATGTTTCCACCACTACCAAATAAACATTCATCTTGTTCAATTCCGTTTACTCCACTACCCCATTGGAAAGTAATTCCAGTTCCAGTGTAGGTTATTGTATTATTTTCTATGAGGTTGTCGTATCCGGATATACATATTCCATAACAGATTGCTGCTGATTCTGGGCCAATGAGCTTGTTGTTGATTAATTTATTATGTGCATTGTAGAGGGTTGTTGGTATATTCACATTGTATGTTGTAAGGTATAGTAGATTTCCAACGTTTCCATTCCCTTCTATTGTATTGTTTTCTATGGTACAGTAGTCTGCCCATGCTAATACAAGGGTACTGCTTCCACCATTATTGCAGGTGTAGAATTCACTATTTTTAACTGTGATATATGTTGAATTTGCACGAATACTAGTTTGTCCAACTCCAGATCCAACTTTTTGATCTTCTACTACAGCACTAATATGATCTAATGTTACATGATGAGTATTGTAAAGCCATAATTGAGTATTATGGAAATATATTCCAGTAACATTTGTATAAGATCCATCTTTAGTAATTGCAAATCTATTTCCAGGATTATCTCCAAATAAACTACCTGCAGTGGTGTTTAAATCAATATAACCATCATTTGTTGTTGAAATTATATTTACTGGTTTATTAATTATTAATGATTGGTTTAATAAGATTTTTCCTTGTATATTAAGTGTGTCTCCTGGATTTACAATTGAAGTTAATCCTGTTTCATCAAAAAAGTATCCAATTGTGTCTTGTGTTACAAGATAAGTTTTAGGTGCACCTTCATAGATTACTCCATTATCTACTAAATTAACTATTTTACCAATGATATTTGTGTCTTTGCTGATAGTTAGTGTTCCATAGTTAGTTATGAATGTCTTATCTTCACCTACATTAACAGTACAATTGCTTAAATATAATTTTCCAAAATTAGTATTATCTTGATTATTTATTGTACAATTAATTAATATTATTTCTCCGATGAAAGAATATTTTTTAGTTAAAATAGTATCGGTAATTTCATAGTTTCCATTGATAGTATCGATAATTGGGAGTATTTTAGAGATATCATTTATTGTTATTTTTCCAGTACCAGTTATTTTAGCATTTTCACCAAATACTGTGTCGTCATCAATAATTATGATGCCGCTATTGATAATGGTTGAGTTTATTGTACAATTAGTTAATGTAAGAGTTCCTTGGTTTGTTTTAGGTGTAGTTATTGTTTTATTAATTAAGTCAATGTTTCCTTTATATACTTGTACATAATCGAGTAGTTGGGTATTATTTGT
>CADBMS010000167.1 GCA_902795935.1 uncultured Methanobrevibacter sp. | reverse complement strand
TGGTTACTCAAAAACCAGATACAATTATTCCTATACCAAGATTAAATGGACAACCACAAAGTTGTTCTATTGAATTAGAATTATCAGCAAAAACACCACAAAAATATGAGCAGATAATGAAAAATTATAAGGATAATCTTATATATGGTAAATTATTTTATTTATGTGGTAATAATCGAATTGCTAAATTAGTAACAGATGCTTATAAATCAGTTGGTGGATTAGGTAGTTGTAGATTATTTATTATACCATTTGTTGCACCAGCTCAAAGATTAAGTAATTTTAATCTAAATGATGAAGAAGCACAAAAGAAAATGTTAAAATTAACTATAAAAAATACAAAGGGAAGTAAATTAAACAATGGAGAATGAAATTAAAACAACTAATGAAGAAAATGAAATTAAAACACCTAATAAAAAAAGATTTAAAATCTTATTAGTTATAATACTATTATTTTTTATTTTAGGTTATTTTGTTAGTTTTATAATGGTGTCAGGCAATTCAATGTCACCTACATTAAATGATGGAAGTTTTCATACGGTAGTTAAACATTTTTATACTATAGAACGAAATGATGTTATAGCAGTTTATAGTAAAGAAGCACATAAAAATCTAATTAAAAGAGTAATTGGACTTCCAAATGAAACTGTTGAGTATAAAGATAATCAGTTATATATTAATAATCAATTAGTAGAAGATAAATATGCTTTTGGAAAAACAACTGATTTTAAGGTTACTCTTAAAGATAATGAATATTTTTGTTTAGGAGATAATAGAGAACATTCATTAGATTCAAGAACATATGGAGTATTTACTAAAAAAGATATTATTGGTGAGATGATAGGTGGTGATTAATCGTGTCTGAAAAGAAAAAGAAAAAAGAAAAAGTACATATAGCTTTACCTAGTGCTTGGAAAACAATTAGACATAGAAATGAAACAGGTCAAGCTAGAGCAAATTATGAAGATATGTGGAAAGCTATTGGTATTATTCTCTTAATTGCCTTAATTTTATTTATTTTACTTGGTGGAGTTAATCAAAAAGCTGTATTAGACTTTTTTATAGATTGGGGAAAAAGAGTAGGAGAAGCTGTATCTAATTGGTTAAATTCGTCTGATGTTGTTACTAATGAAAATGGTGTTTATGTACAACCTCACTAAAAGAAAGGAAATTATATGTTAGTTAAATCGTTAATAGGTTTAAGTATTCTAATATGTATTACATTAGAGAATTTAATTCTATGTAGAAAAAAAACTATAGTAGTACTTACTTTAGACCAATTATTTGTAAGTATATTAGTTTATAAGTTTTTTGGTTGGATTACTATAATATATTCTCTACTATTATTTGCTTTTTTATGTTGGATTAAATATAAAAATCATATTAACGAAGAAAAAGCAGATTTAGATTATTCAGGTAGAATATTAAGTGTGAGTGCTGTTATAAATAAATTAAAACGACCTAAAAAAATGGTTATGGGAAGAATATTACCTGTAAATCATAATGAAATTAAACATAATATGGAATGTATTGAATTAGATGATATTATTTTGAGTGGTGCTACTCTTATAACAGGAAGTACTGGTTCAGGTAAAAATTTACACAAAGACACACTTATTCCAACTACTGAAGGTATGAAAACCATTGGTGAAATTAAAGTTGGAGATATTGTATTTGATGATGAAGGAAAGCAAACAAAAGTCATAGATAAGTATTCTCCAAATGAAACATCTTTTTATGAAATTACTTTTTCTGATGGTACAACAGTACAAGCAGGTGGTGGACATTTGTGGAAAGTAGAAAGACTTGATAAAAGAGTATATAGGGGTAACATACAGGTTGATTTTTCAAATGTTGATTTAGATTATTTGAAGAATTGCTCAATAGATGCACCTATAACAAAACAGGCTTTTATTGAGAAGTACCTTAACACAGATAATAACTATCATAAGTGGGATATATTCTTAACTAATAATTTTAAGGAGCTATCCTTTAGAATGTCTAATGATTTTAGATACATTGACACTAATGTAGTATTAAAGTATGCACAAGGTCGTTTGCATAATGAAAAGCGTATAGAAAGACTTAAACAGTTTCAAAAAGACACAAAGCAAACACTTATGTCTAACAATGAAGCAAAAAGAGTACTTAAAAGTCATTGGAGTGATATAGTTCGTGAAGTAGGTATTACAAAGATTGACCGACTTAATTTGTATTATAATGAGAAGGATTTGTGTACTGCTTTATATAACTGTTTCTATGCATTAAAAACTTGGGTAAACAACACAAGACCAATTGAAGTTATAGATACTAATGAAATTGCTATGACAGGCATTAAAGGAAAGTATAACAGAACAAATTTTGCTGTAATTAAAACAGATGCTTGTGAGTATAACCAAATTAAACTTCCT
Source organism: uncultured Methanobrevibacter sp. (assembly GCA_902795935.1). Classification (GTDB taxonomy): domain Archaea; phylum Methanobacteriota; class Methanobacteria; order Methanobacteriales; family Methanobacteriaceae; genus CADBMS01. The sequence continues at coordinate 780 of CADBMS010000167.1, read as the reverse complement.
ATTGAGCCATATTGGTTAGGTGCGTGGCTTGGGGATGGTATTTCTGATAGGCAATTTATTTGTGGAATAGACCAGGAAATTGCTGATAGAACAAATTTAGACTATCCTATAGAGTCAATTAGCAAAGATACCAAAAATTCTAAAGTTATTTATTGGCATTTTAGTAAATCTGTTCGTTGTTTGCTCAAAAAGAATAACTTACTAAACAATAAGCATATTCCTGAAATCTATTTACAGGCTTCTATCTCTGATAAGTTAGAGTTAGTAGCAGGTTTAATTGATACAGATGGATTTGTGGATAAAATTGGTGCTTGTAATCTTCAAATGACTAATAAACAGATTATTGAGTCAGTTCGAGCAATTTGTTGTTCATTAGGCTTTGATTGTAGTGCTATTGGAACTAAACAAGGTGCTTACACTAAAAATGGTAAAAGGATTATGTGCAAAGAAGTTTATACTTTAAGGTTTTATCCTAATTGTGTAATACCACTTCAAGTACCAAGAAAAAGACAATCACTTATTACAGGTATTGAGCGTCGAAAACAAGCAACTCAACAAATAAGACATAAGAGGCTTTATATTACTGATATTAAGTCTATTCAGGGAGTATCAAAGGATTATTTTTGTCTTGCTGTAGACTCAGAAACTCATATGTTTTTGTGTACAAGTTCGTATATTCCTACTCACAACACAACAACTATGAAAACTATTTTAAAACAAAGAATAGATGAAAATAGACCAGTTGTATTTTTTGATTATAAAGGTGAAGAAGATATTTTA
>CADBMS010000166.1 GCA_902795935.1 uncultured Methanobrevibacter sp. | reverse complement strand
TTGTCCTTTTTGATAATGGCTGCAACTACGTTTAAAGTTTTCATGATTAGTATTCTCCTGATTAAATATAGGGCAGCTTACGTTATATAGTTTAATAAAAAATTTATCCCCATTTTTTTATGAAACTATTAAGTGTATCTTCATCTTTAAATTGAAAACTCTCATCCCAATTGATTGTAATCAAATCATTCTTTTCAAATTTGTAAACAAAAACCTTTATTTGACCTTTTGTATATCCTAATTTAAGCAAATCTTCCTCATAAAAAGTTTCTAAAGGATTAAAGAATTCTAAAATCTTTTTAAGTTTTAAAACTGTGAGTTCTTTATCCAAACATGCAAAACATTTAGTGCTTTTACTATCTTTATCAAGTGGTTTTCCACAAATAACACAATTATAGTCAGATGTCTGACCTTTTTTAAGGGATTTTAATAATTCCAAATAATCTTCATTTAAGATTATTCTAGCATCAACTTTTTGTTTAGGATCTATTTTTGATAATCTTTCTAATTCTTCACTTAATTCTTTACTACTATAAAATAATCGAGTTTGTAAATTTATCCTAGTTTCAACGGGGATGCCATCAATATACACTGGAAATATGTAATTATAAGCGCCAACTGGAAATATCTTAGAAACAACCTCTTTTGACAATCCCCAACCTTTACTATTATACGATTTACCAACTGATAGTTTTGTATCAATATAATTAGAATCATCTTTATCAAAATCATTAAGAAATTGATCTAATTCATTTTTATTAAATTTTAATTCAAGAGGAAGGAGCCGTTCTTTATCAATTTTCCTCTGAGACCTAAGATAATTTTTAAATGAAGCACCACTATAAAATAATCTAGGATTAATTTTAATTCTGCATGGTGAAATAATACCATTAATCATAATATAACATTCAAATTCATACCTTAATACTGGGATAAACTCTCGAATATCCAATAAATTTAATGCCCAACCACTAGGAACATCATTTTTCTTTTTACCCAAATGTACATAGGTATTTATTGAATAATCACAATAATGTTCATCTAAAACTCTTCTTGACATAAAATAACCTTAGCCATTATCTTCTATGATATCATGAATTTCAGCTTGGAATTTTTTTATCCTATTTCCTTTTTGAGAGTTTTCTTCTAATTGTTTAAGTGCAATAATGCCAGTATTTGCATATTCCATAGCAATATCTGCAACCTTAAGATCATTATTTACAATTTCAGGATCTTTTGAATCAGATATCGCAATAGCATATACTAAAGCGAGTTCTTCATCAGTTAACTGATTCATAACAAAAGTATCATTTCCTTGAGCCCTAGGATTTTCAAATTTTGTTTTAAATCCTATAGAATATCCTAAAGACATTAAAAGAAGAAAATTTTCTCTTTTAATTATCCCTTCTGTTCTAGGAGAATTTAAAACTTCAGATTTCTTAAAAAAATCAGAATAATTTTTTTCAATATAAAAGTGATTATGCATATCCCCCATAATTACACGCTCCTAATTTCAATTATTTTTTCAGATTCAGATTCTTTTAAAGTATATTCAGAAACATGTTTCTCCTTAAATAATCTTTCAACAGGTTCAGAATATTCTTCATCAATTAAGAATAAGAGCAGTTGTTTTTCTTCACTTACATTTAAACAACTTTTTGCAACATTTAACCTTTGTTGACCACTAGTTCTTGCTAGAAGGGTATCTACAACTAATGGTGATTCATATCCTGAAACAGAATGAATAGCTAAAATAAATGATAATGCTAATAATTCCACTTCAGATGCACTTGCAGATGATGCTGCCGGTCTACCATCTTCATCAAATAATTTAACCTCATAATCCTCAGTGATTTTAATTTCACCATATGTCTGAGATTTTCTTATTAATTTAAAGAATTTTTCATTAGTTGATTCTTGAATATCTTCTCTGGTCTCCCTCATTATATCCTCTTTAACATCATTGATAACTGCCAATGAATCTGTGCATAATCTGATTTTCGCTAAGATTTCTTTGTATTCATCTTCCTCTTCAAGTAATTTAACATATTCTTCATGTAATTTCTGAACTTTTAGAGTTAAATTATCATTGTTTAATTTTAAATTATCTAATTCCGATTTCTTAGTAGGTAAGATCTTTAAAAGTTCATCCCTTCTATTAATACTTTCCCTTAGATGCTCATTTACTTTAATAGCATTATAAAATTCCTTAATTTCATCATCCAATGTATCAATAGTGTCTGAAATATTGGAAATTTCATTTTGCAATTCCCTCTCTTTTTTTAGATAGTTATCCTCAACATCTTTAAATCTAGAGAAATATTTCTTATTAGCATTTAAAATCTTATCCTCAGGAGATATAAGATATAATTTTGCTTTTTTAGATTTAATATAATCTAACAACTCCTCATCAAATATCCTATCACATACTTTGCATGAATGATCATGAATCGAATCTTCCAAAATATCCTCATCAATAGGATAAATGTAAGATTCGTCTTTATTCTCTTCGATAATACCCAATGAATTATTAAAAGCTTCTTTAGCTAATATTTTTGGTGATTCTTTAATTATAAGGTCATTTAACTCTTGTTTTTTAATAGTTAAGGAATTATCGAAATTATCTCTTTGTTTTATTTTTTCATTTCTTCGTTTTTCAAGTTCTTTAATTGAAGGAGCAGTTCCCAAACTATTCATCAAATCGTTTAATTCGCCATCTTTTGATTCATACGCAGCTTTTAATTTATCATATCTTTTTATTTCTGAGTTTAAAAATTTTAATTGATTATTATATTCTTGTAATTTACTTTCAGCACTTGAATTAGGATTTCCCTGCTTTCTTAAGTTTTTCAATCTATCATTAATTCTCCTTTCCATTTCATCAAGCACGAAAATATGAGAAAGCCTGAATACTTGATCTTTAATAGCGGATGACATTAAAAAATAGTTATCCAATTGTTCCCCATCAAAAAATGAAAATTCCTTGATTGCTTCTGGAATAAATGATGCAACTAATAAATCACATTCATCTTTATCTCGGCAAACATTGGATTCTGAACCTTCAATTTCTGTAACTGTGAACTCCTGATCAATCCATTCTTCACGTTTTCCATTATTTTTATAATAATCACTATGAATATTATGAATTTTGAAAATATCTGAACGTTTATAAATTAATTTTAATCCATCCCCTGAAACTGTGATTGATACTGAAGCTTTTTCAATGTCATTGTCAGAATTGTTGCTGACTTCAGTATTCAATGTAGGCAATGCATTTTTTTTGTCTCGGATTTTAGGTTCATCATCATAAAGACACCAAGTCATTGCATTTAAAAATGTGGTTTTACCAGCTCCGTTTTCAGCAATAACAACATGGATATCATTATTATTTTCAGAAAATTTGATTGAAGTGTCAACATATTTTCTAAAATTTTCAAACTGTATCTCTTCAATCCTCATTTAGATACCCCTTATAGTATTCATCAATTAGTTCATCATATTTACCTTTCCATTGGTGCAATCCATTATTTTCTTCAATAAAAATTTTTTGAAGAAAATTGGAAACTGATTCATTATCAGAATTCTTTTTTAGACTATTAAATATTTTTCTTGAAGAGTTCATATATCCACCTTATAAATTTTTATTAAGAAGATCAATCACATAATCATAATTTTCAGCAATATAACCTATTTGTTTGTACCTCTCTTTTTCTTTTTCAAAAATTGATTTCTCAAAATTCCGTAAAGATTCATCCAATCTGTTTCCTGAAGGTTTTACAATTAAATCATAAATATCCGCACATGTTTTACCTTCAAAGCGCCTAATAACCCTACCTATTCTTTGAATAAACTCCCTTGAACTATTACTACTGCACATGAAAATGGCCTTTGAAGCGGAAGGGACATCAACACCTTCATCCAAACAATGCATAGCTACTAAAACTTGGTAATTTCCTTTACTGAAATCATCTAAAATTACTTCTCTTTCAGATAAACCCCCATATATATCCATTGGAACAGTTTTTTCTTCCATGGTGAATTTATGAGCAACAATATTATGTTCTGCAAGTATTTCTAAAACTTTTTTAATCTGATTAGGGCTACAATAAACAATTAACCCAGAATAATCCTCAATTTCTGATAAAATCTGTTCAAACACTTCAAATTTATTATTTGCATCTTTGATTATTCCCGCTCTTTTAAACAATAAGTTTTCTTTTTGTTGAGTATATTCCTCATCCTGATATTTGAATAAACTTAAAGTAATTTGTCTATAAAGCTTAAGCTCTTCCTCATTTAGATTTAAAAAGTAAGGATAATAATTATACGGAGTCAAATAAGATTTTCCAGTTTCAGGATTATAATATTCATAAATAGCTTCTCTTAATGAAATTTTAAATAATTCCCCTCCAAAAAATTCAAAAAGAAAATCAGACTCTTCATCTGAATATCTAGTTGGAGTGGCACTCAAACCTAATCTAAACTCATATAAATTCTCATTTAAACCATTTTTACGGTAAGGAGAACCTAAACCATGCATTTCATCACCAATCAAGAAATAATTACTTCTTTTATTATTTGAAAGAAAGTTAATAAAATCTTTGCTCGCCAATGTATCATGAGTTGTTAGAATAATTAGATTATTAATTGTTTTTAATCTCAAATCTAATAAGGTATTCTCAAGTTTTGATCTCCAATTCGTGTCTCCAGTAGCAACAATAAGTTTATCGAATTTTAAACCTATATTTTTAATTGAATTTTCCCATTGAGGAAGCAAATGTTTGGTTGGTGCAGTGATAACCGTGACCAATTGAGAATCTTCAAGAAGCAATTTTTCTAAACAACCTAATGCGGTATAAGTTTTTCCAGTTCCAGTGGCCATGACAAAAATGCCTTTTTTATCATGTTCAAACCATTTATCTCTTGCTTCCTTTTGATAATCATATAAATTTATTTCAGGAATGTTTTCGTCATCTTTTGAAATAACTTTTTCAAAAACCAAATCCTCGAAATTATTCGGCGCATATTCTATGAATCTTTCTTCAACTGCTTCAGGAATATCTAAAATTTTATAAGCATCAGATTGAGAATTCCATAAATCCCTAAATGTATCTAAATTATTTTTTAAATGGGTTAATTCTCCTTCTTTCCAATTTCTGAATAAATGAAATTCTTCTCCATTCTTTTCCCAGGCCGCTGAAGTTTCATTTATAGATCCGCTGAATGAAATAAGATTTCCTTTAAAATCTTTCATTAAACCAATTTTATAGTGAAGAATGCCTTCACCTTTGGGTGCAGGATTACCATATTTATCTATTTTTACAGCCACTCTTATTCTAAGCAATTTATTTGCAATCATCCATCCCAGTACTTTAACATGATTTTTAACAATTT
>CADBMS010000165.1 GCA_902795935.1 uncultured Methanobrevibacter sp. | reverse complement strand
TAATAGATATTTATAGAAATTTAGGCTAAAAATCAATTTTAAGTGCAAAAATAAAAATTAGAAAAAAAGGTTTTCTACAAACCCAAAAAGTTTATAAAAACTATAATTCTGCAATTAAAAAAAAGTGATTAAAAACTCATGACACAAAATAATATAATAATATAATTAATAAAAAATAATTAAGATAAAGTATCAGAATTTTAGTATCATTTCATCTAACCTAAAATTATATTAATTATTATCTTGGAGACGATTATTTTGGATAAAAAAAAGATCATAAAACTTGCTAAAAAAGATTTTGAGGAAGCATGGATTGAAAGTGGAAAATCAGTTACAAAAGCACATCATGATAAAGAATACCCGCGATTACGATACAATATGGGTAAATCACATATATTATGTGACACAATATCACAAATAAGACAAGCATACCTCCAATTAGGTTTTCAAGAAACATACAATCCTGTTTTTATTGATGAAAAAGATGTTTATAAACAGTTTGGACCTGAAGCAGCAGCAGTTTTAGATCGTTGTTTCTATTTAGCAGGATTACCAAGACCAGATATTGGAATTGGCATGGATAAAATAGAAAAAATTGAAAAAATAGGTGTAAATGTTGATGAAGATAAAATACAAAGTCTTCAAGATATATTCAGAGGGTACAAAAAAGGAACTGTTGATGGTGATGATTTAGTCCATGAAGTATCAGTTGCATTAAATATTGAAGACTACTTGGGATTAAAAGTTCTAGAAAAAATATTCCCCGAGATTAAAGGTTTAGAAGCTGTAGCTAATAAAACTACTCTAAGATCACATATGACTTCAGGTTGGTTTATTTCATTAGGCCATATTCATGATAAAGTTAAATTACCATTAAAAATGTTTTCTATTGATAGATGTTTCCGTAGAGAACAAAAAGAAGATTCTAGCCATCTTACAAGTTATCATTCAGCATCATGCATAATTGTTGATGATGAAGTACCATTAGATACAGGTATGGCAGTTTCTGAAAGTTTATTAGAGTATTTTGGATTTTCTAAATTCAAATTCTTAGCTGATGAAAAGAAATCCAAATATTACATACCAGGTACACAAACAGAGGTTTATGGATATCACCCTAAACTTAAACAATGGATTGAAATAGCCACATTTGGACTTTATTCACCAATATCATTGGCAGAATATGGAGTTGATAAAGAAGTTATGAATTTAGGTGTAGGTGCTGAACGTATAGCAATGGTTCTAAATCAAATAAATGATATTCGTGAAATGGTTTATCCTCAAATATATTCTACACCAAAATTTAGTGACAGAGATATTGCAACTATGTTGCATATTAACTATTATCCAAGTACCATTGATGGTAAAATTCTTATGAATAAAATCATTGATACTTGGACTAAGAATGCAACTGCAAATTCACCTTGTGAATTCACGATTTATGATGGAGACTTTTTAGGTGGAAAAATTAATTTAAAAACTGTTGAAGAAGAAAAAAACACTAATCTTTTAGGCCCTGCTGCAACTAATGAAATTTATATTTATAATGGAAATATTATAGGAGTTCCTATTAAAGAATCTGATGATAAAATCATTGAAGAAACTAAGAAAAATGGAATAAACACTAATATAAATTATATTCAAGCTTTAGCAGCTCAAGCAGCATACCAAATTGAAGAAATGATGGTTAGTAATCAAGATATAATAACACTTAAAACTACTATTGCAAGATCAATTTCAGATATTAATTTAAAATTAGATAAACTTGCACTAAATAATATTACTAGTAATAATAAAGAAATAGATATTCGGGGCCCTATCTTTTCAACATTGATTTGTAAAAGAAAATACTAATATTCATCAAAGTATCTTATTAAATTATTTTTCCTAATAGATTTTTGATGCAAATTTTATTATATATCAATTAAGATAATAATAGTATTAATAAAAAATTCAAAGGGATTATATGGAAATTGAAGGAATTATAACTTCTGGTACTCAAAAAGGACAATATTTTATGTCTCAAGAAGTTTATGTATCTAAAATAAAAGATGGTTTAGGTTTTATACCATTTAAAGGCACATTAAATTTACTCATTGAAAAAGAAAATATACCTGAAATCTTGAGTATTCGTGACAATAGCACAATTATTGATGGAGGAGAAAATTTTGGAGATATTAGTTATGTTCCTGCAACAATCAACACTTGTATGAGAGAAATTAAAGGAGCAATTGTATTTCCTGCAAAAACACAACATCCACCAGAATTTTTAGAGTTTATTGCCGAAGAAAATATTAGAAAAACATTAAAAGTTAAAGACGGAGATTGTGTTAATATAAAATTATAAACAGCAATTATAGATAAAATATTATATTTTAAATGAATTTTGTATATCATTTAAAGACATATAACCTGTAAATTCTGGTTTATTTGCCAAATTTATTATTTTATCAACATCCAAATTATTTTCTACTGTTTCATAAGCTTTTAATGCAAAATCATCATATTTTATTTCTACCTCAGGAGTTCCACCACGTTTAGATAAATTAATTTTTGGAATATATGCGATTAATTCGATATTTTCATTATCATCAAATATTTTTTTAGAATTATTAAAAATATCCTCATTATAAACCTTATTAAAGATAACACCAGGCACATTCACACCCAAGTTGTTTAATATTTTTATTTGAGATGCCAGATCAACTGCAGCAGTTTCAATACCACCTTTATTTGATCCTGAAACCATTATTATCGGAATATTTGCTGATTTTGCAATTTCAGCAGCAGAATAAGGAATTATATCATTTAATAAACCAGTGAATACCCCCATAACACCTTCAATCAATATAAAATTATAATCTGATTTTTTTAAAGTTTCTAATATTTCTTCAATTTCCATCCATCCAAGATGCCCTATTTTTATTGAAGAGAACTTTTCCATTTTTTCTTTCGTCAAATATATTGAAGATATTAAATCACGCACATCAGGACCTACCTTCAATACTGCCACCTTATATCCTCTTTTTTTAAGTGCCCCTGCTAACCCTGTAGTTATAAATGTTTTACCAGAATCTGATCCAGTACTTCCTATCATTATCGCATTAGGCATTATATTGTTTGAAGAAGAATTTGTATATTCTGATTTTATATTCATTCCAATACCAAGTTCACTACGAATTTCTTTTTGCAGTTTTTTATTATCATCATAAATTTGCTTTATATCGCGATTATTTGCATCAATGTAGTTTAATACATTTTGCACTAATAAAGGATTTAAATCTAAAACACCATGAATCATTGTTCCAACAACATTTCCAGCCTTATTAACTACAGTATCAATTTTTTCTAAATCATGGTCTTTGTAATTTACCCTATTTAATTTTGATTTTGCTACTGAAGTTTCATTTCCTTCAAAATGACCATATGTATGACAGTGATATCCTTGAAATTTTTTACCGATTAATCCTTTTGTTAAGAATGAATCATTTATTATTTCTGATTCACCCCAATTAGTGTTAACCATTGGTGAAAAATTTAAATCTAAAATCCCCAACCCTTTTTTAATTAATGGTAATGGAGAATTACGACCCACATCAATAGTTTTTGATAATAATTGGAACCCAGAACATATCCCCAATATGAATCTTCCATCATCCACCATAGCATATATTTCATTTGCAAGATCCTCAGTTATGCCATCTGATTCTATTAATGAACCTCCAGGAATTATAAGGCCATCAAGTTCTTGGTGTGCAGGTTTTCCATTAATTTTTCCAGTTTCATTTAATAAATGAGTTGGTAAAAACCCATAATCCTCATGACCAGGTAATGCACCTTTTGTATTTATTAGACCGATTTTCATTTTCGTTCACCTTTTACAATAAGTTTGGAAATTTTAATATATATTGTCTTAAATTGATTTTTTTAAACCAAATACCAATAAGATTATATTATGTAAAAAAAATAAAAATTACAATATAAATTTATTTTAGGAGGACATATCAATTAAGCATAAAATTATATTATTATTAATATTATTATTTTTATCAACATCAGTAGTTTCAGCAACAGAGCAATATAATGAATCTTATACTTCAAGTGATACAAACATTAATAATTTTGATAATGTAAACAACAATAAAAACAATACTTTCACCAACAAACTCACAAACAACAACGAAAATAACACAACAAACAACAAACTCACAAACAACAACGAAAATAACACAACAAACAAC
>CADBMS010000164.1 GCA_902795935.1 uncultured Methanobrevibacter sp. | reverse complement strand
AGCTGTTTTACCTCTCATAAATGCACCCAATGCATCTTCTGGTTTAACCTGACTTGCTTCATCAAAAATTACTACATCAAACTGTAACTCTTCATTAGTTGGATCTAAATATTGTGCAATAGATAGTGGGCTCATCATAAAGCATGGTTTTATTTGAGTAATTAATCTTCCAGCTTTAATAAATAATTTTCTTAAAGGTAAGTGTCCTCTTTTACGAGTAAATTCTCCACTTAAGACATTAGCTTCATAATTTAAAGCATTTCCAAAAACTTGTGGCATATTACTATTTAATTTATTATATAATCTTTTGCGGTTTAATTCAATTAATTTAATATCAAGCTTACAGAATTCATCAATTTTATTTTGATGCAATTCTCCAATGAATGTATGTAAACTAGAAATTTCTTCAAAAGATTTGGCAAGTAAACTATCTGCTAAATTTCCATCCATAACATATTTAATATCTTCAAATAGTATGCTTCCATTTTCAATCAATTCAACAAATGGAGCACCACTCGTTTCTAAACATAATTGTTTTTTTTCAAGATATTGTGACCATGGTAATAAAAGAGCAATATTGTTCATCCATAATTTCAATATTTCACGCATATCATTATAGTTTACAACATATAAATCTCTACTAAAAAGAATTTTAGAATTTGTATTTAAATAACTAATAAGTTTTTTAAATGAATTTAAGAAAGTATTAATATTAACTTCTAATTCTTTTTCAAAAATATGAAGTTCTTCCTCATCAATACCCTTTGAAATTAAATTAATAGTTTCTAAATTAATATATTTTTCATTAATTAATTCTCTAATCTTTGTAATCCATTTAATTATATCTTCTAATTCTTCAACAGTAACTGTTTCAATATTCCATGCAGAACCAAACATCTTTTTTATTTGATTTTCAGAGTTAATGAAATAATTTTTAATATTAATCAAATCATGAACTGATTCTAAATCATTTAGGATTTCTTTTGAACTACTTGGTATTTGTCCATTATAACAGAGTTCAATTTCTTTTTTAAGTTTTCTATACTTTGAAGAAAATATCTTAATCCTATTTGAGGACTCTTCAGAGTATTCTTTTATTAACTCATTTAAATTTTTTTCTAATATGGAATCATGGAATTTATTCAATATATCACTTTTTTCATGAAGTATTTTTAAATTTTTAATAAGCAAATATGCTTCATTTAGTTCATCATCCCAAATTTTAGAAACTAAAATTTCATATTCACTAATTTTCACATTTTTAAATAAGTTAATAATATTCTTTAATTTTTCAATTTCAAACAAATTTTCAGAATTTTTAATATGATATTTTTTTTCAAATCTTTTAATATGTTGAAGCAATAACTCTAAATTTTTCAATGATTCAATAATTTGAAGTTCTATATTGCGTGAAGTGTTAGGTACAATCATATCGGGATTAGTACCTTTCCATGGGTTATTAACTATTGGGGGTAATAATTGAGATAGTTTTGATAAATTTTCTAATTCTAATAATGTTCTTTCCCATTCTAAAGGAGTTATATTTGTTGGATTAATTATTTCAACATAAGGTATTTCGCCAAATCTTTTTTCAGCAGTTTCTTTAATCCCTATTAATTCAAATGGTGTTTTATTAATACCATATACTGGAGTATGTAAAGCTTCATTGTATGCATTTAATTGACTTTTTAAAGTTTCAGCACGATTTATTTCACGTTCAATATCCATATCAATAATAGAATCATTTTTTAATGAATTTTCTAAATCTTTTAAAACATCACTTTTACGTGTTTTATGGGAATGTAACTCTAAACAAAATTTACCCAAACCAATACTATCTAATCTATTTTTAACAACTTCTAAAGCAGCCATTTTTTCACTAACAAACAGCACTGTTTTTCCAGATGCCATTAATTCTGCAATTAAATTAACAATAGTTTGAGATTTACCAGTACCTGGTGGCCCATCAACAACGAGATTGTGTCCACTTTTAACATATTCTATTACATCCATTTGAGATGAGTCTGCATCAAGAACATTGTAAGTATTTTCATATTTTAAGTTTTTAACATTATTTTGATTAATTTTATTTTCATCTTCAATAAGAGGATTTTGATTTTCAAATATGTCATTTGAATTTTCAGGAAACATCTGTTTAATTAAAGGTTTTTTAGAAATATCAAAACCATCAGAATCTACATTTAAATCTTGATACATCACAAATTTACTAAATGAAAAGAATCCCAACTGAATTTTATCATGAACTTCCCATTTGGGAATATATTTTATAAGATCTTTTATTTGATTAATATAATCACTTATCCCCATTGTATTTTGAGGCATAGTAAAACTAGGTAATTCAATATCTAATTCTCTTTTAAATTTCATTTGAAGAGATAAATTAGTTAATATGTCTTGTCCATCCCATTTAATATAAAAAGATTTACCAATGTTACGGCGTTCAATAAGTACTGGAATAAGAATTAAAGGTGCTAATTTAGAATCATCAGGATGTTTATCATCATCATACCACTCTAAAAAACCTAAAGCTAAATATAAAATATTATGTCCCTGTTCTTGTAGGGTAGTTGTTGCTCGTTGATTAATATAAAATAATCTACGTTGTAATTCTGAAGAATTAAGTCTAGTTTTCAAATATCTTCTTCTATGTTCATTTACGATGTTTAAAGAAATATCTGGAACTTCCCATAATTTATCTTTTTTTTCACTATAAAATTTAACTTCTTCTGAATCTAATTCATCATTTAATTCTTCTTCGAATATATCTTCATCTAAAACAAAATTATTATCATCTAAATTTTTAGTTTCATTAATATTATTGGAATCATTTAGTGTTATTTCAGTATCATGTTCTGATTTTTCAATCGAAAATTCTTCTATTAAATCACTTATTTCAGTTTTTTTATCTGTTATAATAGGATTTACTTTTATTTGTGTATCAATATCTTCATTTTTTAGATAATTTAATCTTTTTAATACAGTATCTGTTTCTTTACTAATATTTTTTAGAGATATGTTATTTTCATCAGAATTTTCATCTAAAGATTCTTTTAAAATATTGTTTGATTCATTTTCATTTTCTGTTTTTAGGGATAAATTATCTGAATCATCATCAATAGGATGTTCTTCAGAATTTTGTTCTGAAAATAATTTAAGTTTATTTTTTCGAGGCAAAAATTGCATTTTTTTTTCTTTTAAAACAAGATATTCATAAATATTCTCTGCAGAATCACTTATTATTTCAACAGATCTTGATCTTGCTCTAAAATTTATAAGTTGATTACGCATACTCAAATCTAAAAGTTTTTCACGAATTTCAGCAAAATCTTTTTCAAGTTTAGTGTTAAAATTATTATCCTTAGAACGATTTTTTTCGGTTACAATATCCTGTTTATTCATAATTTGCCTCAATGAAAAAATAATTTCAAATAAATTGATATTATTAATTATTTATTAAGTAATTATATATTATAATATTTATTTCATTTAAACATAAGTAAATATCTATTAAAATAATTGTTCATGCATTTTAGATAAAATTAAAGCTAATGAAACAATGTCCATTCGATTATGTTTAATAATGGGAACTAATGGTCCAATATTTTTTGTTTTAATATATGTTTCGTAATAATTTGGAATATAACTGCTTGGAACATCATTTATACGATGAATATTAAATAAATACTCTTCAATACTTGTTAATTGACAATTTGGCAACTTATTTTTCCATAATCTCCTAGAAAAATGTAATAAATCTATATGCTGGTTATTTAAATCAGATTTAATGGAATAATTTTCTAAACGTTTTTTAATAAAAGGAATATCAAATCTTAAACCATTAAAAGAAACAAAAACAGAATCTTTTTCAATAATAGAATTAAAAGCAGATAAAATTGCAAGTTCTTCAGAGTAATTCCTTAATAAAAACTGTTTAACTTCAATTTCATCATCATAAATCATAGCAATTCCTATTAAAATAATTGGAACATTTATTAAACCCATAGTTTCAATATCTAAAAAAATAAATTGTGAATTTTCGTTTAAACTAGCACATGCTAAAACTTTTTCATGAGATGAAGAATATCTATTTTTTACAATTTCCCAAATATTTTCTTCATCATCTAAAATCTTTAATAATTCATCAGCTCTTTCACCAAATTTAGGATGCTCCATTAAATCTTCCAAATTACCATAACCTTCATTTTTAAGTTTTCTATCAGTAGATTCACCAACACCATGTAATAATTTAAAATCACATTTAAGGTTTTCTTTAACTTCTTTGGAAGGTAATAGTTTAAAATTTATTTTTTCGTGATGATTAATTTGAAAAGTAGATCCATGTTTAGTGTTAATTTCATAACCATTGAATATATCTAATGTTTCATTTTCATAAGTTTCCATTAAACATTTTTTAAGTTCATTTACAGGATTCATTAAATTTCCATTTTCATCATATTTTAGTTTAAAACTCATAAATATCAATTGATATGTTTTAATTTAGTATTTGCAGTTTTATTTCTAGGATTACATTTAATAGCTTTTTTATAAAAATATTTTGCACCATTAATATCGTTTTGTGCTTCAAGGATGATTCCTATTAAACATAATACTTTATCATTTAATGGATTACTAGTTAACATATTGATTAAAATTTCTTTAGCTTCTGCATAATATTTATTATGATATAATGATTTTGCTAAATGAAATTGGATATTTATTTTTTCAGAATCATATTCATTAATTTTTTTATAATACTTTAATGATTCATCATAGTTTTTTTCTAAATCTAAAGCTTTAGCTTTAGCAAATAACACATCAACGTTACTAGGATCAATAGTAAGGGCATTATCAAATGAATTAATTGCAGAATTTATATTATTTTCTTTTAAATCATTATAACCTAATTCTAATAATAATTTAACATCATCAATTTCATCAGTAATTTGAATATCGTTTAATTTTTCAGATTCTTTTTCTATTAAATCACCTACTTTTTCAGAAGACATTATTTCAATCATTTTATTTAAAATATAAATAGTGGATTGTTTATTTAATGGTTTATTTTCATTACCACATTTTGGTGAATAAATACAAGATGGACAACCATCTTTACATTGACAATTTTCAATTAATAATTTAGTTGAATTAACTAATTCATCAAAAACCTCTAATGCTTTTTCAGTTAATCCAATTCCACCTTCATAAGCATCATAAATGAATATTGTAGCTTCTTGGGTGTCATTATGGTATGGAGTAGATAATCCTCCAATATCAAACCTATCACACATAACATGTAATGGGAATAAAGCTATAAGCACATGTTCAGTTCCATGTAGGCCTCCATGAAACGCTTCTTCATTATCATATTTAGTTTCTATTTCAGTTTTAATGGAGAATGGTAATGTAAACCATATACTTTTGGTTTTAAATTTTAAAGGAGGTAAATCTAAAGGATAAGTTCCTAAAACTTTATCAAAATTTAGTATTTTATACTTATAGAAATTTTCAGAAACTTCAACTTCACCATAATTAATAATTAAATCACCAATTCTTCTTCTCTCCACTTTTTTAGTTATTTTTACATTAACATCTTTTAAGGCTTGTGTATGGTAATCAACGTTCCGTTTAATAACATTAATAATTTTATTCATATTATCAAATGATTCTACAGTATATGTTTCCCCTTTATTTATTAAAACAGCACCTTCATGCGCCTCTCGATAAGCATGAGATCTTGTCATAACTTCTAATATTTGTCCTTTATGTATAACTTTAAATGTATCAGAAGATATTTGATCTAAACTATGTTTAAAAGAAGGTGTATCATCTAAATTATACGTCCAGTTATGTGTTGTTTGTATTAATAATCCTTTTTTAACAAATTCTTCAATAATAGTTAAATTATTTGAAAAATATTTTTTTAAATCATTTTTTGTTAAGGGTAATTCATATGCAGCACAAAGTAAATGTCCTTTGAGTATATACAAATTTTCTAAATCAATAATTGCATTTTCATGAACTTTATCAAATATAAATTTAGGATTTTTCATAAAATATTGATCTAATGGATTTTCAAATGCTAATAATACAACAATCGAATCATTATATTTTCTACCAGAACGACCTGCTTGTTGCCAAACAGATATCATTGTTCCAGGAAAACCAGATATAATAACAGAATCTAAAGATCCAATATTAATTCCAACTTCTAATGCATTAGTCGTAGTTACTCCAACAAGTTTTTTATTTTTAAGGCTAGTTTCAATGGTTCTTCTTTCTTCAGCAAGATAGCCAGCACGATATGCTGCAATCTTGTTAACTAGTTCTGGTTTAGATGAATTTATTTGTTCTTTTGACCATTTTGTTATTATTTCGGCCATTTTTCTTGAAACTGTAAAACATAATGTTTGCATGTTATGAATAATAAAAAATAAAAATAAATTTGTAGTTTCTTGGTGGAGAGATAATTTATTTTTAATTTTAAAAGGATTATACAATATAAAATATTTTTTTCCACTGGGTGAAGCATCTTTTGAAACTAAATGAAATTTTTTTCCAGTCAATTTTTCTGAAAATTCAAGCGGATTTGCAAGTGTAGCTGATGATAATATAAAAATAGGGTCTGAACCATAGTAATTACAAATTCTACGTAATCTTCGCAGCAATAATGCAACATTAGATCCAAACACGCCTCTATATTGATGAGCTTCATCTATAACTATAAATTTAAGATTTTTATAGAATCTTTCCCATTGATGATGCCATGATAATATTAAATGTAATTCATAAGGGTTACTAAGCACTATTCTAGATTTTTTTCGTATATTTGGTCTCAAATTACGTGGTGTATCTCCATCATAAATTTGTGGGTTTATTTCTATTTTTAATTCAGTTTCTATTTTTTTTAAGATTTCTAATTGATCATTAGTTAAAGCTTTTGCAGGATAAATGTATAATGCAGTGGCTCTTATGTCTTGTGTTAATTTTTCCATTATTGGTAAATTAAAAGATAATGTTTTACCTGATGCAGTAGGTGTTGTTAATAAGACATTTTTATTCAAGCGAATTTGCTCATATGTTTCTACTTGATGTTCATATAATCTTATATTATTTTTTTTCAAATAATTTATTATATTTTCAGGTAAATCTTCCACTTTTTTATAAACTGCTTTATGTGAATCTAAAGTTTCAATATGTTCAATTTTATGTTTATATCGAATATCATTCATTATTTTACTTAAAACTTTAGTCACCATATTATCAACATATAAATTCATTATATATAGATTTAAAATTTTTAGTCATTAAGGATGTTAATCTTCCAATAACTTATTTTGTTGTTAATGTTTAGAATATCAAATATTAATAGTTTTTTTTGTTGGATTTTGTTTATTAATCATTATATTTATCCTTTATTTATTTCTTTTTAATATTATATATTTAAACAATCAATTTAATCTTTTGATAATTTAGTT